>NZ_QNQN01000051.1:0-58648 GCF_004103285.1 Pseudoalteromonas sp. A757 | reverse complement strand
GCTCATTGAATTCTGATTTTGATACCTTTCGGTATCGAATTGACTGTGCTGAATAAACTATGTTTATTCTGTTGGTCACTCAGTTCAATTGAGACTCTAAATTTGTTTGCGTCATCTAGCGAACTAGAATCTGCTGTTAGAACTCAATCTGTACGAGTGCCCACACAGATGATTGCTTCATATTTTTAAAGAACGTTTCGAAACATTTCGTTGTTTCGAGGGATGTGCATTCTAAGCATTCCCAATTTTTTGTCAACACTTAATTTTGAATTTCTTTATCAGAAGTTTCGAACTTAAGTTTTACTTGACGCTAACTCGCTGCTGCTTTGCTTTTCAGCGTAGCGCCCCGTGTCAGTGGGGTCGCATTATAGGGCGATCCGATTTTAGTGCAACCCTTTTTTCGATCTTTTTGATCGTTCGAACAAGAATCAACCAAAAACCGCTTTTTAGCATAAAAACCATACAAAAAAGGACAAATCTTACTATCAGAACTATATTAATTATTGCGAAGTTTAATTAACTCGTTAAGATAGCTAACTCACTTGTTAAATTAATGTTTAACCTTCTTTCAATTGGTATATTTATATGAAGTCTTTTGATCATAAAGCAATTTTGATCACTTTGGTTATTGCAGTAGCGAGCTTTTTCATTGTTGATCTTGCATTAAGCTCTACTCAGTTCGACGCTGCTCTTATGCTTGCCGTAGGTATTATCATCGGTGGTGTAATAAGCCAGTTTTTAAAAAGTGATACACAACAAGAAAAACAATCAAACTTATCAACCACTACATTATATGTAGGTAATCTACCGTATCGAGCCAACGAACATGTTGTCCGCGAGCTTTTCGAAGAGCAAGGGCAAGTATTTTCAGTTCGTCTACTTAAGGATAAAAATACAGGCAAACGTCGCGGCTTTGGTTTTGTTGAGATGTCTAAGCAAGATGCGGAAAAGGCTATTACTCAACTCAATGAGCGTGAATTTCAACAGCGTACATTAAAAGTAAGAGAAGCAAAGCAAAAGCCTGAAGGTGAGATGGATCACTCACCTGCTTAATTAATCTTTATTTAAATTAATAATAGAGATTGCTTCTTTATTACCTATTACTGGTGCCGTTGCATAGAAACGCACTTCCGATGCACTCGGCACCTTTTCCCCTACTACTATTTGACTTTCCAACAATGACAATGCGCGATTAGCTATTGCCTTGCCTGAATCAACCAGCTTAACATGCTTATGTAAGCAATTCTTGATATCGTGAGCTATCAAAGGAAAATGTGTACATCCTAACACTAACCTATCAACAGTGACTGGAATGTTAAGCCGGACTATTTCCGCGCAAAGTGCCTCTTTATCCAACTCGTTATGCCAATAAAAGCGCTCAGCGATCCTAACAAGCTCCGTGGAATGCAAAGTTTCAACTTTACAACCTGAGGTAAAATCCATGATGAGCTTATGTGTATAAGCATTATTTGACGTTGCCGGTGTTGCCAATAGTGCGATGTGCTTGGTCTTTGAACTAGACGCCGCAGGCTTAACAGCAGGAACAACACCTATAATTGGAATATGGGTATGTTTTCTGGCTTCTTCTAATGCGTATGTTGAAGCGGTATTACAAGCAATAACGATAAGATCAACATTGCCCAAACATTGCTGTTGCCAACAAATCAGTCCCTTGATACGTGATTTGATTAGCTCTTGAGGCTGAAGGCCATATGGGAGAAAAGCGTTGTCCATAACATAGCTGAATGAACCCCCCTGCAAACATGCCTTTAAGTGCGACAGCACACTGGTGCCACCTATCCCCGAATCGAAAACCAAAATATGCGACAAACTTCATTCCTCAAATCAATGGAGCATGAAGTTTGCCACGAGTCCTCGCGAAAATAAACTCGCTTAGCTTGTTTGTTTTTGCTCTACATGCTCTTTATTTAATTCATTCAGTTTACTAAAAAAGCTACTTGCATAATCCAAAAACTCATTTAGTCTCGACTGGCCTTCATTCATCCAAGCAAACAAGTTTGGCAACTCATTATCAGCATTGAGTCCCTTAGCTTGCTCCTGCACATCTGCTAACTGCTTATTCAGTGGCATAAATGCCTTCTCTAACTCTTTCATTGGATTGCCTTGCTGATATTGAGCAATCGCAGCAGACGTTTTACTTTGTCTTAGATCCATCGTGAAATTAGTGATCTGATCTGAATTTAAACTAAGCGACTTTGCTAAATCGAACGCTTCATCGTATTCACCACCGAAAAAAGAGTCACTGACATTACGGATATCTTCCATCATATCGTTAATTGCTTGCTGCTCCTCTTCGTTCAACTCACCATTTACCTTAATTGAGAAACTGACTTCGTGAGAGGACTTAGTGCCATATGCCATGCCATAATCATTACCTTTTTGAGCAACACTCGCAGCGGCTCCCTGAGAATATGCATCGGAGAATGAAATAACGACTTCATCTCCTTCAGCTGTTGTAAATGCATATTCAGCCTGATTAGAGAGGCTCGCAAACTGCGCGGCACTGATCGCTA
The DNA here is from genome assembly GCF_004103285.1 of Pseudoalteromonas sp. A757. NCBI lineage: Bacteria > Pseudomonadati > Pseudomonadota > Gammaproteobacteria > Alteromonadales > Pseudoalteromonadaceae > Pseudoalteromonas > Pseudoalteromonas sp. A757. The sequence goes on along the minus strand of NZ_QNQN01000051.1, from coordinate 56,114 downwards.
ATGCTTTTGGCGACTTTTCTTCAAACAGCTCTTTTTCAAAATCATCTAAACCTTTAAAAATCCCTTCTCGTGATTTTTCAATACCATCTTCGATGTCGGAATTAAAAGCCCCCATGCCTTTTAACTCTTCGCTGGCTTCATCTATCCCCTGAAGCACGCCCTTACGTGCCCCATCGAGCATGGATTTCAACTCGTCATCATTTTTGCCGTCGACTTTGGCTTTCTTCACTGCACCCTGAACAAAATCGAGTACATTTTTGACAATAGATTCAAAATCAAATAATGGCTTGTCTTTTTTGTCTTGTGTCGGCTTCTCAATCCCCAACGCTTCTGCAAGCTTATCATCAAGAATTTTTGCAGCTAATTTGGATTTATCACCCGCATAGCTGTCTGAATTAATTTGGATATTTGGTCCTATCCCTTTGCTCTTTCCAGGCTTATGCTGCATCGCTGGATTGAGCAACTGATTTAATTGCCCGATTTTCATGGTATGCCCTCCAATATATTAGTTAGATTATCGGCATATTTGCGCAAAGCTAAAGTATAATGATTAAAAAAACAGCAAACCAGATGCATCAGTGATGCTAGACTGGACAAATTAGCAACGCTCCCTAAAATAGCGCCTCTTAATTCAACATAGATGGTTTTAGCATGGCAGTAATAAAAATTGATGATTCAGCATACGAGCAACAGTTAGCGGATAAAGCTGAGCGTATCACAACACAATTTGCACCGTTTAATGCACCTGCACTTGAAGTGTATGAGTCTGCATCTCGCCATTACCGCCAGCGCTGTGAATTTAGAGTATGGCATGATGGTGAAGATCTGTTTCACATCATGTTTGACCAGCAAACAAAAGAAAAGATCCGTGTTGATAGCTTTGATCCTGGTGCGCCGCTTGTCAATGAAATGATGCAAGTGATGATACACCAGCTAAAAGACAACGAAATATTGCGTCGTAAGCTGTTTCAAATCGACTATCTCACGACGCTGAGTGGGGAAGTACTGATCAGCTTGCTTTATCACAAGCAGTTAGATGAAGCGTGGCAGACTGCCATGCAGACATTAAGAACCGAGTTGCAGCAAACCTACAAAGTTGATTTTATCGGTCGTGCTAGAAAACAAAAGGTTGTGTTTGGCAATGACTATGTAACTGAAAAACTAAGCGTTAACGGTAAAGAATATATTTATCAGCAGGTTGAGAACAGCTTTACGCAACCGAATGCGGAAGTGAATCAGAAAATGCTAGCTTGGGCACAGTCTATTAGTGAACCGCTAAGCAACGATCTACTTGAGCTTTATTGTGGTAACGGTAACTTTTCAATTGCATTGGCAGGCTCATTCAATAAAGTGCTGGCTACTGAGATTTCTAAATCATCAGTAAAGTCTGCACAATTTAATATTGCAGCAAATAAAGTCGATAACTTAGATATTATTCGCATGTCGAGTGAAGAGTTTACACAAGCCATGAAAGGGCAAAAGTTTTCTCGATTAGATGGTATCGATTTACAGTCCTATGATTGCCAAACGATTCTCGTCGATCCGCCTCGTGCAGGTATGGATGAATTGACCTGTCGATTAGTTAGCAACTACGACAACATTATTTATATCTCATGTAATCCAGACACGTTAGAACGTGATTTAGCCTTATTATGTGAAACACATAAAATCGCACGTATGGCGATTTTCGATCAGTTCCCTTATACCCATCATATTGAATCTGGCGTTTACTTAGTGAGAAAGTGATCTCTAACGATTAACGACTGGCTGCCATCGCTGTGATAAGTGCTGGCAGTTGAGTTTCGCTAAAGACTTGAATACCGGATTGCCGTAATAAAGACGCAGTCAGCCCCTGCCCTACTATTTTTTTACCTGTATGACTACCATCGTAAATCAGATTGCTGCCGCAAGACGGACTGGACTCTTTTAACAACGCAAACTTTATATCGTGCTGTAGGCAAGCCGCTAGCGCTTTTTTAGCACCGAGTTCAAACGCGGAGGTAAAATCATCGCCATGTTTACTCAAAACTTTACCATCTGCTATTTCAGCCGATGGGCGAGGTGTTGGTAAACCACCAGATACTTCGGGACATAGCGGTAAGACCCAATTTTTTTGCCGCCAATACTGCAAGGTATTGTCTTGAAGGCTTTGTGAAGAAGCGTCATACCTCACTGGATAACCTAATAAGCAGCTAGAAACTAAAATTTTAAACATAAAAAAGCCCCGCAATAATTGCAGGGCTAGTCTAATACAAATTAGATTTTATTTCTTTGCTAAATAATTCACCAAAGCTGCAATTTGCTCTGGCTTAGTCGTACCAGATTCACGAAGTAATAGCTTGTATTTACCGTTTACCACGAACATTGGTACCCCTGTTAGCGCGCCTTTATCAGAAAGAGTCTTCTGCATACGTTGCATTTTTGAAGCTTTAGTACGAACAGAGAAACTGGCATAAAGTTTATCAAACTTCTCTTCTTCAACACCTTGAGCAATAAAGATATCTTTTACATCAGCAAGTTCATTGATTTTTGCACGCTTGCCATGGATATGATTAAACATGGCTGCAACTATCTTGTCTTTTTGTGGCAGCACTTCAGCAGTTGCAAGTGCTTGTGCCAACACCTGTTGGATCTCAGGCTCTCTTGGACCGACAAAATCTATATGGCTTTTTTTAAACTTAACACCCTCATCCAGCTTTGGTTTAACGTCAACGATTAAATTTTCCATTGCGTTACAGGCTGGACAATAAAAAGAAAAATATTCCATTACCTCAGGCTTTTTCGTGCCGCGCTCGGCAATAACTTCATAATGCACACCTTCTTCAAATGGTGCAGCCTGAGCAAGAAGAGGAAGCATTAGTGCAACCGCTAAGCCTTTTAATACTTTCAACATACTAACTTTCTCCAGTCCTTATTTTTTTAATAGATATGCGATCAATTCATCAAGCTGTTCTTGGCTCTTGATACCTTTCATTTCGATTCTGTATTTGTCGTTTACGATAAAAGTTGGAACGCCTGTAAGCGCCCCCGCTTCAGAAAACTTTTCTTGTGCTTTAAGCATGTTATTTTCAGCACTCACGACTGGCATACTCGTTACAGCCTGATCAAACTTTTCAGCAGCAATCCCATTTAGCTCCATTAGCGTTTTTAAATCTTTAATGTCTAACAGTTTGTTTCCTTCAACATGAATAGCATTAAAAATCTTTTCAGCAATCACATCCTCTTTGCCTTCTTGCTCAGCAATAATATAGGCATAGCTAAGATTGCTCTGCGTTTCTGTAGGAATACCACGTAGGAAGTTTACATGGCTTTTTTCAAAGTACGCTCCCTCAGGTAAGTTCTTTTTAATCGCTTTAGCAATTGGCTCAAAGCGGAAACAATGAGGACAGTAAAAAGAGAAAAATTCAGTAACTTTCTCTGATTTACTCTGTTCGGTTGTTAAGGTTGTGTAGTGCTCACCCTCGGTAAAGTCTGAAGCCATCGCAGCAATGGGCAAAAGTAATGCGATAAGTGCGACTTTTAATTTTTTTAGCATGTTACTCTCTCTAATTTTAAGGAAATAGGCTCAAACTTGGTTCATCTAATGCGGCAAATTGCTCTTTTAACGCTAGGATCTGTTGTTCCCAGTATTTGTCTGTCGCAAACCAAGAAAAGTTCCGTTCGAATGCAGGATCCTGCCAGCGTTGGGCCACCCAAGCCATATAGTTAACCATTCTCATGGCGCGTAGCGGCTCAATTAACGCAAGCTCTTTTGCATCAAACGGCATAAACTCTTCGTAACCCACAAGCAGGGTATCTAATTGTACTAATTGCTCGTTGCGGTCACCATTTAACATCATCCACAAGTCTTGTACCGCTGGACCTTGCTGACAATCGTCAAGATCCACCAACATCAATTGGTCTCTAGACCACAATAAATTTCCAGCATGACAATCACCATGAAGCCGAAGCGTTTTGGCAACTTGATACTTTGAGGTTGCTTTGTTAATAACTTGCTCAAGAATAGTAACAAATGGAGTATGTAGATGACTAGGCACTAACTGGCTTTTTAGCAGTGTTTGTTGTGCATCAACCAAAAACCGCTGAGTGTTGAGCTGTGGTCTATGTTCGAATGCTCGCTCAGCCGACAGACAATGCAAGCGCCCTAGGTAGCGACCTAAAATTTCTAAGTGATCTAGATTATCGAGCTCGAACTGGCGTCCACCAACACTTGGAAACAACGTGTAGCGATAACCTTCATAAAAATGCAGACTACGCTCGGCAATAAGTAAGGGCGCCACAACTGGCACTTCGGCTTCTTTTGCTGCCAGCGCGAATTCATGCTCTTCAAGAATTTGTTCATCCGTCCAACGCGCTGGGCGGTAAAACTTCACCACATAGCGCTTGCCATCCTCAGCGCCAAATTGATAAACACGGTTTTCATAGCTGTTTAAGGCCAATAATCCCGTTGTCGGATATATCTCAAGTGTCTCAATCGCATCTAAAATAAGATCCGGTGTCAGTGCATTAAAACTAAAATCATTCATAATATTTATAAAAAAGCGAGGTTTTATACCTCGCTTTTACCTTATTATCTTCCTTTGAAGAAATTGGTCGGCTGCGCCAGCCGCTCTTCAGGATCATCTTGGTTAATAAGCACAAACTCAAATTCAGTCACTGGCTTTTTCAAATCATATGGATCAATCACAACAGAGAGTGGCACATCTAATGTCGTGCCTGCAGCTAAGTGCACCTCTTGTTTACCGATCACCTGATAATTACTTAGACCCGTTATTGCAATAGAAAATTTCTGCTCAACTTGCGCTTTGTTTATCACTTTCAGGGTATAGGTATTTTCTACTAACCCTTCAATATTGACACGATAAAGCTGATTTCTATCACGAATAATATCAAGATCCATCGGTTTACGCATCGCAATGTTCGCAACTAATGCCCCCGTGATGACGACTAGAATCATTAAATAACCGATTAATTTACCACGTACTGGTTTAGTCTTTTCGCTAGATGATTCTAAATTGCGCTCTGTAGTGTAAGCAATCAATCCGCGCGGGTAGTTCATCTTATCCATAACACCATCGCAGGCATCGATACACGCACCACAATTGATGCATTCATATTGCAAGCCATTACGAATGTCGATACCGGTAGGACAAACCTGAACGCACAGGTTGCAATCAATACAATCACCTAGACCTAGCGCTTTTGGATCTTGTTTGCGTCCTCGAGGACCTCGACTTTCACCTCGTTCGCTATCATAGGCGACGGTAAACGTGTCCTTATCAAACATGGCTGATTGGAAGCGAGAGTAAGGACAGATGTGTAAACACATGATTTCTCTCATCCAACCGGCATTACCATAAGTGCAAATGGTAAAAACGATGATGCTAATGACGGAATAAAAGCCTGCAGAAAAAGTAAGTAAATCAGGGAGCAAAGAGCGGATTGGGGTAAAGTAACCAACAAAAGTGATTGCGGTATACAGTGAAAAGAGTATCCAGCTGCCGTGTTTTGCAGTTTTCCGCCAAAACTTATCAAAATCCATCGGTCTCTGATCTAGTTTTTTCCGCTGGTTTGCCGTTCCTTCAAACTTTTCTTCAAACCAAATAAAGATAAACGTCCAAACAGTTTGCGGGCAGGTGTAGCCGCACCATACCCGACCATAGAAGGTAGTCACCAAGAACAGAGCAAATGCCGCTATCATTAGAATAAAAGCAAAAATAGTGAGATCTTGTGGCCATAGAGTCATGCCAAAAATATTAAACTTCTGCTCAAAAATATCGAACAACACCGCCTGATGACCGTGAAAGTTTAACCAAGGCAAAGCCATAAATGCCAACATACCAATAAAGCCGATACGCCTTCTTAGCAGTTGGTGTAGGCCTGATACCGCCCGGACATAGATGCGATTGCGAGGATTAAAACGATCGGGCGTAGAGCTATTGAGCGATTTCCCTTCAGTGCCAGCTGTTGGCTTTTGAATTTTTACTTCAGACGGTATATTTTTAACCTTGATTCTTTCGTTCTCCATGGAAGCTCCTTAGTGCTTTGGAACGAGATGCACTTGCTACAGTGACCTTGAAAAATACAGGCTAAACTATTGCAATGTGCCCCATGACATAGTTTAGCGCTTACTATTATACGCTTTGAAACTCTATGATTAATAGTAAGTTGAGCTAAAACCCACCATAAATGATGAGAGACTTGTTGCGACCTGACAGACAAGTTTATTACACTAGGAACAAGATTTTTGTTAGCTAGATCAAATCAGCGTCAGATTATGAAAAAATTCTTAGTATTAGCCATTATAGTCGTTGCTCTGTTTACTGTGGATCATCCATTGATTAAAGAGCCAAGAGATAGATTGCTAGGTCAAGGCGTTGAAGTACTCAGCGAGTCCAGCAAAGTACAACGCAGCACGGCCGCAAGAATCGCCAGAGCCAATGTCGTAAAGACGATTACTATGACAGATGATGAAAAGCGCTATATTGACGAAGCCTTGGCAACAGATGAAAAAGTGAGACTTTTCCATCTCAAGTATTGTAAAGAAAATGACTATAACTTGTATTTTTACGGCCCTGAACTGGTAAAAATCTGTGAAATTGCAGAGCAAGCTATTCAAGAAGCGAAGGGGTTATAATGGATTTTAGTCAATTAAATAAAAAGTCGGCAAAATCCTTTAATGATCAAAAAGCGCTTATCAAAAAGCTTAGCCAAGGACGTGTTGTCAATTGCCCAGACTGTCAGCAACCCATTGTGCTCAGTCTAAGTCAATCGACATCAAATAGAGCTGTGGCTCAATGCCAACAGGGTTGCACATTTATCGAGTTAGATCTCGCATAAAGATTATTCAAATAGTCCGCTATTCACCGCGGCAACTTCGACTAACTCAGCATAAGATGCGGCAAACTCATCAGCTAATTGCGCCTGAGTCAGTTGAAACTCGGTCAGTGACTGTCCTACTTTGTCACAATAAATAGTTAGTTGTTGCTCGCCAAGTGCAAAAAGCCCAAGTTGTTCTGTGCTCACTTGCAAAGCTTGTTTGATATCGTCGGCGAGCGGACTGGACATCAATTGCTCATAAAAGGGCGTCGCCGCCATTAAAAATCCTTCGGCCCAATTAATTTTTTGCTCAAGTGGTGTTTCACCACTCCAAGGCAATTGAAATTCAGTTTCGTATACCTGCTCTGAAATCTCGTGATGTAAAGCCATCAATGCAAATGCAATACTCTCATCTAGTTCGGGATCTGCATTGGTTAAAGTCTTAAGCCACTTATCTACCTCGATACCGTTTGGGTCTATACAGGTAGCAAATAAATATCCTTGTAAAAAAGCAATATCAATAGAAAGTTTGCGCGCAGAAAAGTAGTTCTCTAGATTCAACTGATCCGCTGCGGTAAAAGAGAAGTCGTGCATAATGTTGCCTTGAACTTAGGCGCCATATCAGCGCCTATAAAAATGCTTTTATATTAATAACTAACCTGAGATTAGATTAACTAAAGTCTGATATGACAGAAGTATATTATAAATTTACTGGGTAGCGACCTTCGCCATCCGGTCTACCCAAAAACTTAACCGCATCGTGTACTTCTTTTGGTAGACTTGCATCTGGCTTAATATTACCAGAAACGCGAAATTGGAAATTGGCAGCCAGTGTTGCATCGGCCTGTAAACCCAGGCGGTTTTCAGGGTCAACAACCACAGCTATGTCTCCTGACTTACAATCGAGCTGACCACTGAGATCACCAATACTAAACCAACCATTCATGCCTTTCACGTCAATATTTGGACTACTGATCTCACCATTTAGTCCATCACAGTAAGGTGCACCACTTTGGTACTTCTTCACATTGACGATAACACGTCCTTTGGCATCAACCGGTAATGGCAAGGTTACTTGCTCCATAGCTTGTTCAACACTGAAACGAAGTAAGGCATTATTTACCGTCACTGATTTACTTACTAAATTCGATGAGAAGGTGGCTTTGCCCGAGATCTCATTTTTATCTCTCGGATTACCAAACTGTAGGTTACCTGCAAGATTACCCATTAATAGCGATGACGGTTCAAGCTCCCACTTAACCTGATTCAATTGAACGTTATTGAATCTCACACCGCTCACTTGACCATGCCAAACAGAGCCATTTACTGCACCTAGCTGCAAATTAGCTGGCAATTGACCTTTAAAAACTTGCAGCAATACTGCTGCTGGCATAGTAAACGCACTAAAAATAATAAATGCGAGTAAAAAAATAATGAGTAGAGATAGTGTTTTTTTCATAATTATTTCTCTAAAACCAAGCGACTAACACGCACAAAGCCAGGTAAATTCCCTTGTGTAAGGTCTAGGTTTTCTACTTTTACGCCATGCTTATTTGTCAGTTCATCTATCCAAGCAACAAGTTTATTAAATTCCACATCATCGATGGTTAAACGCAAACTTTCGCCACTAGGTTGCATTTTGCTGATATCAATTTGAAAACGGCCACGAGTGTTGTTGACTATCTGGCTGATATTACCGCCGCTGATCACCTGTGCAGGACTGCTAGATTTCAGCTTATTAACGCTTTGACCAACCCAATTTACGAGTTCGTGATTACGTTTTAGCTTAGCTTCGGCATCGCTGACAGCCTGATTTAGCGGTTTGAATATGCCCATTATCAGAACAAAAACGACAAAAATAACGCCGGCAACGATCAGCAGTTTTTGTTCTTGCTCTTTTAAACCACGCCAGTAATTAACTGCTTGCTGCTTCATGCTGCACCTCGAATACGAATTTCACCCACCACAAAGTCGCCATCATTGTTCAAGGCACCCTGTTCAACGCTCACACCACGTTGCTCTAAAATTGCTTTAACCTGACCAAATACTTGGAACTCTTTTGCGCGCGCTCTAATTCTGAGTTCATTCCTACGTTTGTCATAACGCAGCGTTTCAGGGGCAAAGGCATCAATCTCTTCATAAATCGCCACAAAGTGATTAGTTAATTCGAGCAAACCGCCCTGTTCCGTGCCAGATAACGCATCAAGCTCATTCTGGATCTGCTTTTTCAATAAGTGTGGACGCACTACTTTATTTGGAAATGCCTGTTGATACATAGTGACCGCTTGGGTTTCTAGCTGATTAGCTTGATGACTTATCACATACAGCTGTGTGCCTTTAATTGCGATAAAGCTTACTACTGCCACACTCGCCGCTATTAGGCCACTGCGCCAATCTCGCCACCACTGCGGCTGCTTTTTCTTGGCAGCAAACCGCCCTTGACGCAAATTAAAGTCAATACTTGATAGTGATTTCGCGAAGATGGCTAAAGGTAAGTCGTAATCTTGCTGTTGCGCAGTAAGCGTTATCGTTTTTGAGAAATCACTTGCTGGGCTAAAATGCGCTAACTGTTCAACACCCGCAATGGCGAGGTACTCATTGACCCAGCTAAGTTCAGCAGTGCCAATTTGCCAAGCGTTGTGTTTGAATAGCCATTGCTGACCCAACTGCACGGCACTAGTCATCTCTTCATGAAGGGGCAAACATAGGGCATCCGGTAATGCTTTATTTATACTTATCCCTGCATCATCGAAAGTACTAAACCAGCTTTGTAGCCAATTGTTATCACAAATCGCGACATCAATTGTATGTGTGTCGGCTCTCATACCCGGCTTACCAATTGCGATAAACAGCGCATCAATGTCGGTCGCAACGTGTTCCTCAAGCATAAACGGTAAGGCTTGTTCTAGTTTCCTATTCCATTTTGCTGGTAACTCAAGTGTGCGTAACTGCACCGCTGTCGCTGGTAGTAACAAAACAACCGGTCTTGTATGCGCTTTTTCAGCGAGGGTGCCAAGTTGTTCACTCCCTTCAAGTTCACCACTGGCAATAATTTGTTGTTGTTCTGTTGACCACACTAACCAGTGTATTGTCGCCTGGTGTGACTGATCCACACGGATCAATAATTGTTCTGTCACTCTACGCCTCCAAATTTACGAGCAAGCACGTACGCTTTACCATCTTTTGTTTCTATAATTGATGTGAGAGAAAAGCGTCGCTCATCAAACACAGCAGTTGCTCGCAACTGAAAATAATTGCTGTTAATCGTAAAAATTTTGGAAGTCTTGTTAGGGTTTTTGACCCCTTGATTCGCGACTTCCGTGTAAAATTCGTTGATATCTGTAAAACCTTTTTTTGGTCTTGCAGAAATAATAGCTTCAGCACCTGATTTCGATAAACCTGGTATAAGCGCACTGAGTAAAAGTGCTTGCTCTGGCAGTATCGTATTGACGTTTACTGCGAGCTCCTCACTCCCAGGGATCACACAAACGTAAGGCTTAATCTTTTCCATCACCAGCGGATTAAAGCCCTTAATTACTCGTAGCTCACTAACAGACGCCATCAAATTATTAGCCGTTAAATAAGGCGTCTGATTAGACATATATTCGTCTTCCTCTGCCCCGGAGCGGTAAGTAATGCTGTCTTCATCAAGCCAATCGTAGACACTATCAGCAAGGGCTTCCTCGCTTTCGTTACTCGGCAAATCCTCAATATTCTTCAAAAGCTCCAATAGCGCAGCATGGGCTGGGTTAGTATTCTTTCCACCAACCTGCTTACTACCTTGGTCATTTCCATTTGTTTGTGACTTTGCTCTCAAAGCATTTAGGTTTAGGCATGCCTGTAAGTCTGTAACTTTACCGCTCAACGTACCATGGTCAACAGGGTAAGGCACTTCTTCACGGGCCCAAGGCTGGTCTAGATTAACGGTATCAGGATCATCTTTTTTCGCTTGTACTAATGCTCTTTTGACTAATTCCTCAGCGCCATAGCTATACCACTTGGCTTGTTGCTGAGTTTGAATATTCGAGGCCTTTTGTACCTGCACCATTAAACTACTCGCCATTTCAGCTGCAATTGTCGCGGCCAAAGCGACAATAAAAAGCACTATAACGAGCGCCGCACCTTGCTGCTTCATGGCTGTTGTCCCTTGTCGTCAACAACGCCACTACCTGGCGTTAAAAATAAACGGCTAATCGGATCTGAGTCTTTTCTTTGTAATGTCACTCTAACGGCTTTAGGTAACGATTTAGACTTCCAATCAGCTTGCCACTTTTGCTTGTCATCCAAAAATTCAAACTTTAATTCTTCGACGTCTTCCAAAATAACTTGAGCACGAGGCTCTGTCCCATCTAGTTGATCAACGTATATCCGATAAATACGTTCAAGCTTGTCATCGATAACCCGGTAGCCCACAGCCTGGAGTTCGGAGCGTGGTAATAAACTAATAGGGTTAGTCCAACCATCACGAACAAAAGCGATACCATCATATTGGCTCTCAAGCTCATAACGGCCATGGATGATATAAGTTGGGCTAAAATCCCCAGCTTCATTTCTGACTTCTCGCTTAGTGATCTGATTAAAATCCTGATCCATCAAGCGGAAAGTTGTTTGTAAACCTTCAATTTCGGCTATTTTTTCCGCTGAAGCCGCTTGAGCCTTCAGCGTTGAATCTAAAATCTGATGCGTTGCCGTTACCACTACCGCTAGAATAGCCAGTGCCAACAAGACTTCTATAAGCGTGAAACCACGCTGTGGTGTATGCACTGTCACTACTTACTCCGGTACATAAAAGTGGTGATGTCATACACTGAATTTTTAAGTTCTGGCTCACGAAACACATGAACAGTGAGTTTTACAAAGCTGGGATCTGTGGTCTGTTGGATATGCTGTTGCCAATACCATGTAACCCCTGCCATTTCCTCTTCGCCTTTGTTACCATTCTTCCCATGCCAGTCATCGCCTTGTGCACGTAAAAATACCAAGCGATTTTCTGCTACCCATGACGCATAGGTTTGCTCCTCAAGCGAGCTGATATGATTTATATGTTCGCTCGTTGCTTGCATTGCGGCAATACCAGCAACGGCGCAAATACTTAGTGCAACCATGACTTCAAGCAAGGTAAAGCCTACGCTTTTTCTAGCGTTCATTCTTCAGGTTCCCGCTTAAGCCCGACTGGCGCCATAAACTCACCTTCAATGAAAAATATGGGCTCTTGCAGATCTTTATTTTCCACACTTAACCTAAATGCGCTGACTTCACCGGAAGATAAAATAAGTACTTGCGGGATCTTAAGCTTTTTAAGTTCAAGTAAATTGTCGTCGTCACCACCACTCATCAGCTCTCGCCAATTCGCTTGCTCAAGTAAGTTATCTTGAGACCATGGCAGATCTTCTAGGATCAATTCCACTTTGTACTGCTCAGGCAGCTCAATTGGTTTGTAGATATCGTCGGCTTCGAAAGTTCGCCACTTCTCACCGTCAAAAACCAAAAACTCAATCACACCTTTATCTAAGTGAAAACCAAGTTCAACCTGATTAAGTACCGCAAATTCTGAGGCGAGATTAACCGTTCCCTGCACACGCATAGCCATGGTTTCCAGCTCTTCCTCATCACTATCACTGACAGTATAAGTAATGAGGTTTACTGAAAAAGCAATGATCACCAAGACGATAAGGACTTCAAGTAAACTGAAGCCCTTTGCCTTAGCTAATGCCGGTTTGTACAGGGTGGCTAACATAGATTAACGTTCGTCTTCCGAATCCCAGTTACCAATATCATCGTCGGTTCCAACTTCGCCATCAGGGCCCATTGAAAAAATATCGATTTGACTCATTTCGCCTGGGCTTACTAATTGGTAAGGGTTACCCCATGGATCTTCTGGAAGCTTAGAAATGAAGCCACCTTCAGGGAAACGCTTCGGTACAGGGTCAATATTTGTTTGCGTTACTAGAGCTTCTAGACCTTGCTCTGTGGTTGGGTAGCGCTTGTTTTTTAACTTGTACATCTTCATTGCGTCTTCAATCTGACGAATATCTAGACGTGCCTTTTCTTTTGCAGCTTCTTCTTGTTGGCCCATCACGTTAGGCGCAACGATAGATAAGATCATACCGATGATAACAAGTACCACCATCACTTCTAGTAGTGAGAAACCTGATTGTTTTTTCACAATGTTTACCTCAATGCTGTTATTGATGACCATGCAAAAACATGCGATGGCCTTTCCTTTTTGACTACAATCCTACGGCTTTGTTCATCGCCATAATCGGCTGAAGAATCGCCATAACTATAAACAGTACAATAATTGCCATCGTCGCTATCATCGCAGGTTCTAGCAACTTCAGCGAGACATTTACCATACTTTCAAATTCTCTTTCTTGGTTATTCGCTGCACGCTCAAGCATCTGCTCTAATTCACCCGACTTCTCACCGCTGGCAATCATATGCAGCATCATAGGTGGGAACATTTTAGTCTGTTGCAACGACGCTCTAAGGCTTGCACCTTCACTCACCCGAGTCGCTGCTTCTGCAACAGATGCTTTGATTTTTTCGTTCTCAAGTACTTGGCCTGATATCTTCATACCCTCAAGCAGTGGAACAGAACTCGATGAGAGAATACTTAAGGTACGCGCAAATCGTGCAGTATTCACGCTGCGAGTTACCTTACCAAGACCCGGTAAACTCAACAACTTGCTATCATACCAAAAGCGGATCTTAGGTTTTTGTAATGCTTTTTTAATCGCGTAGGTACCAATGACAACCACTGCCAACGTGATCATCCAGTAGTTTTGTACAAAATTACTGGCAGCCATAACCCACTCAGTTGTCCAAGGCAGTGCTTGCTTAGACTTCTCAAAGGTCTTCAAGATCTTTGGTACTACCGTCCCTAATAGAATGGAAACAATCGCGATAGCAAAGATGACCAAAATAATGGGATACACCATCGCTTGCGTAATTTGGCTACGCATATGTTGGCGCTGCTCAGTGTAATCGGCCAAGCGATTTAGTACTTCATCTAAGTGCCCCGACTTTTCTCCAGCGGCAACCATTGAGCGGTACAAGTGATCAAATACGTGAGGAAATTCCGACATTCCATCTGCAAGCGTATAACCCTCAACGACTTTTGATCTTACCGCCATCAGCATACGCTTTAGTCTTGGCTTTTCACATTGCTCCGCTACCGCCATCACTGCTGCTTCAACAGGTAAAGAGGATTGGATCAAGGTCGCCAACTGACGCGTGATCAAGGCAAGATCTGATACCGAAGGACGATAGCCTTTAAAAAGCGTAAAACCACCACTACTTTGGTTTTTATCTTTCTCAGCAGCAGGCAAAACTTCAAGTGGCATCATGGCTTTTTCTCTCAGCATCTGCCTAACTTGCTTTGCCGTATCCGCCTCTAAAATTCCTTTCTTCTCTTTGCCTTTACCATCTAAAGCGCGGTATTCAAACGCTGCCATTAGCCTTCCTCACGCGTTACACGCATTACTTCTTCTAAGGTTGTTTGACCAGCGAGTACTCGCGAACAGCCATCTTGTCGGATGCTTGGTGTACGCTTACGAATATACTTCTCTACCGCTTGCTCACCTTTACCGTTATGAATCAGTTCACGGATAGGCTCATCGACAATGAGAAGCTCATGAATACCTGTCCGACCTTTGTAACCATTGAAGTTGCATTCTTCACAGCCGACCGCACGGAAGATTTGCGTGCCACTGTCTTTGGCCACACCCAGTAGCTCACATTCTCGTTCATCCGCCAAATGCGCTTCTTTACAATTAGGGCAAAGCGTTCTTACCAATCGTTGTGACAGCACGCCTAGTAGTGATGAACTTAACAGGAACGGTTCAACCCCCATGTCTTCCATACGCGTGATAGCACCAGCGGCCGTATTCGTGTGCAGTGTGGATAATACCAAGTGTCCGGTCAAAGAGGCTTGAACACCAATTTGTGCGGTTTCTAAATCTCGGATCTCACCAACCATCACCACGTCTGGATCTTGACGTAGAATCGCACGTAAACCTCGAGCGAATGTCATATCCACTTTTGGATTTACTTGTGTTTGACCAATGCCTGGGATCTCATATTCAATCGGATCTTCAACCGTTAGAATATTGCGGTCCTTAGAATTGATTTGGGTCATGCCTGCGTACAAGGTCGTACTCTTACCTGAACCCGTTGGACCGGTAACCAATATAATACCGTGCGGTTTAGCAATTATCTCTGCAAATGCGTCGCGGTTTGCTTGAGTCATGCCCAGATCTTCGAGATCTAATCGCGCATTATTTTTGTCTAGTAGACGCAGTACCACGCGCTCACCAAAGCTTGATGGCATCGTTGATACACGTACATCTACAGCACGTCCCGCGATCCGCAAACTGATACGGCCATCTTGCGGTACACGTTTTTCTGCGATGTCGAGCTTAGCCATTACTTTGATACGAGACACTAACAATGAAGACAGTTTCCGGTTTGGCTTCAATACTTCTTTCAGTACACCATCAACCCTAAAGCGAATAACCAGTTCTTGCTCGAAGGTTTCGATATGGATATCTGATGCGCCTTCTTTTATCGCTTCACTCAACATAGCGTTGATGAGCTTGATGATAGGCGCGTCATCATCCGCAGCAAGCAGGTCTTCTGTTTGTGGTAATTCTTCAGCAAGCGAGAACAAGTCCATCTCGTTGCCAATGTCTTCCATCATCTGTTGTGTTTCTGAACTGTCTCTTTGATAAGACGCTTCAAGCATATGCTCAAAACGTTCTTCATCTAATGCTTCGAGATGTAATGTTTTGCCTGCAACGCGACGTACTTCCATTAGCGTTTCGAGATCAAGGGTACCTTTATGGAAAAGCTTAGCTTGATCGCCATCTGGACTAAGTAGTACGCCTTTTCGACGTGCAAACGAAAATGGCAAACGTAATGTGATTGCGGGGACAGGCGGCATTTCAGCCACCTCATCTAGTATTGGCTCTGCGCTTTGAAGCTGCGCTGCCATCTCTTCAGCCTCAGCTCCTAAATCCGGCGTGACTTTCTCATCAATCATTTTCACGCTCTTTTTTGTTTTGTTCTTTTAAGAACTCTTCATACGTCGGTGGCAGAGTCAACTTGTCATCCCACTTTGGTAGGATTGGCGTATTTTCAAATGGCATCAACTCGATACCGTCTTCTCTTTTCTTATACTGCTCACCACGAATGAAGTTATATTTGGAATGACTGATCTCATTCATGCTACGGCTATCGCGCACAATAGTTGGGCGAATAAATACCAACAAGTTGCGCTTCTCTTTATTTGAGCTTGTCGATCTAAATAGATGTCCCAGTACTGGAATATCACCCAATAAAGGTACCTTAGATACCCCTTCGTTTACTGTTTCGTCAATTAGGCCGCCTAAAATCACCATACCGCCATCATCTGCAATAACGGTAGTGTTAATGGCACGTTTCGCAACCCGAATATCCACCGATGTTGCACCTTTCACGCTTGATACTTCCTGTTCAATGGTAAGCTGAACCGCAGAACCATCATTGATTTGCGGAGTTACTTTGAGCTTAATCCCTACTTCTTGACGATCAACGGTTTGGAATGGGTTTGAGTTATTATCATTTGCCGTAGAGCCAGTAACGATTGGTACTTCTTCACCGACAATCATGGAAGCTTCTTCATTGTCCATTGTTGTCACAGACGGCGTGGCCAGAATGTTCGAGTTAGAGTCCGTCGTTACAGCTTGAATAATTGCACCCCAATCATTCTTAACAATACCTGCGGCTAAACCATTAATGCCACCAAGTACTTTTGCTAATCCTGTGTAGTCACCTCGCTGAGTCTCAACTGTGTTCGAAACCTTGTTATCATCACTACCAACGATCGTACCTTTCACCTCAATATCTCGAGCTTGTTGCGCTGCGACGGCTAAAGACCCAATTGGCGCTACTTTACCATCGTTAAACTGTAACATACCGCCTTTCTCTGAGATCCACTGTAAACCAAGGTTAATACCGTCAGCTTCTGAAACCTCAACAATAATTGCCTCAACCAACACTTGCGCTCGGCGAATATCCAGTTTTTTTATCACTTGGCTAAGCGAACGCATGGTGTCCGGCTGCGCTGTGATCACCAGTGAATTTGAATCTTCATGCGCCTCAATGCTAGTTTCATTTTTGCTGCTACTGCGAGTTCTCGCCTGCTGACCTGCCGCTTGCTCTTCTTCAATCGATTTACTCACGCCTTGAAGAACTTTAACCAGATCTTCCGCTTTAGCGTAATTAAGGTAAAAAACCTGAGTGTTGCCTTGAGATTGCAACTCATCGTCTAAACGCTTGATAAGCTCTGCAGCTCGGCTACGTGCTTGCGACTCACCGCTAACAATCACACTGTTGGTACGAGTGTCTGATACTATTTTCGGGATAAGGAAATCCGGTACACCACCTTTGCCTGAATCTTGGAAAATCTTTTCAACGACTTTAACTACATCTTCAGCAGTAGCATGCTTCAATTTAACGATATCAACACGCTTATCACCTGCTTGATCAACCGTTTTAATAATATCAACTAGACGGTTCACTGAGGATGCATGACCCGTTAGCATCATCACGTTTGCTGAATTCAGGTTTGTTACATGACCTCCATCTTTTTGGTCACTAAATTGACGAATAAGTGGACCAAGCTCTTGCACGCTGACATTTCTCACACGAACAACACGCGTTACCATAACGTCACCGTTACCTAGCTCCTCACCAGATACCAAAGGCACGTTCGACTTTTTACCATCAGAACTACGAACCACCTTAAGCACACCACTATCCATTTCAATAACTGAATAGCCATACACTTCAAGCACGTTTAAAAAGAATTGATAATACAGTTTTTCATCCATCAACTCATAACTGCGGACATTGATATTACCGCGTACGTTAGGATCTATGATGATGGTTTTATTCAGCTTATCACTGACGATATTAATGAATTCATTAATATCTGTACCTTTGAAGTTCGCGGCATATTCAACCGCAGAAACAGAAAGTGAAATACCAGCAGCAATCAAGAGCGTTGCATACTTAGCTAACCCTTTTTTGGTTTTTGTGAGGTGTAGCTTTTTACCCATTATTCTAAAACTCCAAAATTAGTAACTTTACAGGCTAAACTGAACATCCATCACTTGACCGTCTCGCTCGATAGTGATGTTTGCATCTGTGCTGGTTCTAAGTTCATTTATAGCTGACATAGCCTGTTTCATATCCGTAAGCTGAAATCCATTTATCGCGATTGCTAAATCATTCGATTGCAGTCCCACCTGTTTAAATAGGTCGGGATCTTTGCCTGGTGTAAGTCGATACCCAACCAATTCACCATTGCGCCGCTCTGGAGAGATTTTTATATAATCAAATAACTTTCCAGGGTCGCTAAGTAACTCTTGACGTCGATTCGCTAATTCACTGGCAGCAGGGTTTGGCGCAGTATTAGTATTAACAATTTGCTTAGCCCTAGATGGCATCGCAACTGTGCGACTGAACTCTAATCCATCCAACATCAGCGTTTCAAAACGTCCACTAACATCCAAAATCACACGATCAGGTAATACTCGGGCAAGCTTCGCGCGAGTTCCTGTAATTGATGCATCCACAGAGTAGGTCTCTTGGCGGCCT
This sequence comes from Pseudoalteromonas sp. A757, assembly GCF_004103285.1. Lineage (NCBI taxonomy): Bacteria > Pseudomonadati > Pseudomonadota > Gammaproteobacteria > Alteromonadales > Pseudoalteromonadaceae > Pseudoalteromonas > Pseudoalteromonas sp. A757. The sequence goes on along the minus strand of NZ_QNQN01000051.1, from coordinate 37,652 downwards.
TGAGATTCAATAATAGCAAGGCCAGCGCCATCGTCTTGGCTAACCGCTACAATCCCAGTGAGCCTGACATTTAGCGTAGTTTCTGGCGCATCAGAAACCACAGGTTGCGGCTTGATATCAGGTTTAGCATTTGCTTCCCCGAACAAGTTTTGAGTGACAATTCCTTGGCTAGTAATACCGCTACTTGATTGACTATACAGTTGTGATGCTGGGAGCAGAGGCTGCGTTTGCGGCACTGGCCATAACAACCAAAATAATTGCGAAAAGAGAAACGCAACGTAAACAACCGACAGGACAACAAGGATACGACTCAATTTTGCGTGAGGTAAACTAAGCCAAAACTTCTGGAGCTGTTGTAACTGTAATTCCATATAATACTTTTCTTATTCTCTGAACGCCCCAGTGTACCGCCTCGACATTTTTTCAACAAGCGTGCAATTGTTAAACTTTTAATTAAATAGGTACACCCTAGGCCAATTAACTGAATCTAAACTTAACCTTGGAACATAGATACACATATTAGTTCATTTTTTAGGTAAAGTGCGATTAACTCACAAGTTTAGTGCCTGCCATCTACTTTGTTTGCATAACGAAATATGCTAAATTTGCTAGGTTAAATTTCACACTGGCAAATAGTTAACGAATTGTGACAAAACTCCAACAGGAAAACAACCAATCCGAACAGAAAGTTCGTATTGATAAGTGGTTATGGGCTGCTCGCTTCTACAAAACACGAGCACTTGCTCGCGATATGGTCCAAGGTGGCAAGGTACATTACAACGGTCAGCGCTGTAAACCAAGTAAAACGGTTGAAGTTGGCGCCGTGGTAAAGTTAGCCCAAGGATATGAAGAGAAAGAAGTCACCATACTCAAAATCATGGAAAAGCGACAAGCCGCTCCTATTGCTCAAACTCTCTATGAAGAGTCTGAAGCAAGCATTGAAAAACGAACTCAAAATGCGTTGGCGCGCCAAAACAACAGTTTGTTTGCGCCTCGTCCTGCCACTAAGCCGGACAAGAAACAACGCCGTGAATTACTTAAATTGAAATCAAACTAGGATTTTCATTGATGCAGACTGATTTACTTCACCGTTATATTTTCGACAAGTTAGACGTACGTGGTGAGCTTGTACAAATAGAACAGACTTTTACTGACATCATTAGCGGTCACGACTACCCAGAGCCTGTGCAGCAGCTATTAGGCGAGTTATTGGTTGCAACCAGTTTGCTTACCGCTACGCTAAAGTTTGAAGGTGACATTGCTGTTCAGCTTCAAGGTGATGGACCAGTAAAATATGCGGTGATCAATGGTAATCACAAACAACAGATGCGTGGTGTAGCAAGACTGCAATCTGAGGTTTCAGGATCATCTGTACCTGAGCTAATGGGTAAAGGGTATATGGTTATCACCATTACACCGACAAAAGGCGAACGCTATCAAGGCATAGTTCCACTTTCTAAAGCATCACTTGCCGAATGTTTAGAAGAATACTTCGAGCAATCCGAGCAGTTGAAAACCCGTTTATGGTTCGCAACAAGCCTAGTTGGCGATAAAGTAAAAGCTGCAGGTCTATTTTTACAGGTACTGCCTGTCAATAAAGAAAAGTCTATCGCCGACTTCCAACATCTAGAAGCACTAAGCGACACGATTAAAGATGAAGAGCTACTAGATTTGGACGCGAATACCGTACTAACAAGACTGTATCACGAAGACAATCCTCAACTTTTTGAACCACAAGCTATCTCGTTTGTATGTGGATGTAGTCGTGAAAAAACCGAAAATGCGCTGGCCAATGTTGGGCTAGAAGCCTTAATGGAAGACATACAAAAACACGGTGAAGTTAATATTAGTTGTCATTACTGCTTGAAAAACTACATTTTTAACGAGCAAGATATTAAATTACTATTTAATTAAGTTTCGCTTTAGCCCTTAATTACAAAATGAAACCGCCATTTTTGGCGGTTTTTTTATGGCTATTGAGTGATACCGGTGTCATAAAACATATAAAAATTATGACACCGGTATCATTGAAATTATTCAAGTTTTTTGACGTTTTTATGTAATTTTAAGCACTCTAAAGGCTCGAATATCTCAATTTCATCTGTTACTATAAATTTAGCTAAGGGCAAGAGTACCCCAGAGCTATCCCGTTCAACTCTCACTTTTTAGGTATAAACATGACTTCAAGCGCTACTCGTTTTGTCGATTTAACCGCAGCTGAACTTGTCGAACACGCTATCCGTCGTGGCGAGGGCACTTTAGCCGCAAATGGAGCTTTTGTTGCAAAAACTGGTCGTCGTACTGGACGTTCACCAAACGACCGTTTCATCGTGAAAGAATCAAGCACAGAAAATGACATCCAATGGGGTAACGTAAACCGCCCATTCGAAAGTGCTAAGTTTGATGCTTTATGGGCTCGCGTAGAAGCGCACGTTCTTGAAAATGACCACTTCGTCTCTCACTTAGAAGTCGGTGCGGACCCTGAGCATTATTTACCAGTCGTTGTAACGACGGAAACTGCCTGGCACCACATTTTCGCTAAAAACATGTTTATCGAACCTAACTCTTATAACAAAGCTGATTTACCTGAATGGCAGGTGATGAACGTACCTTCTTTTGTTTGTGATCCTGAGCGTGATGGCACAAACAGCGACGGTACCGTTATCATTAACTTTGCACAGCGCAAAGTACTTATCGCAGGTATGCATTACGCCGGTGAAATGAAGAAGTCGATGTTCTCTGTACAGAACTTCTTACTACCAGCAAAAGGCGTACTACCTATGCACTGCAGTGCAAACGTAGGTGAAGGTGGCGACACGACGCTATTCTTTGGTCTATCAGGAACAGGTAAAACCACGCTTTCTGCGGATCCTAAGCGTTTTCTTATCGGTGATGATGAGCACGGTTGGGCGCCTGGTAGCGTATTCAACATTGAAGGCGGTTGTTATGCGAAATGTATCGACCTGTCACAAAAGAACGAACCAGTTATTTGGGATGCAATCCGTTTCGGTACTATTTTAGAAAACGTCGTACTAGATGAAACGCGTACTCCTGATTATACCGATTCAAGCTTAACGCAAAATACGCGTGCAGCTTACCCACTTGAGCATGTTGAAAAACGTAAAGTTGAAAACCGCGCAGGCGAGCCTCGTGCAGTTGTATTCTTAACTTGTGACGTGAGTGGCGTATTACCTCCTGTTTCAATCCTAAGCGAAGAAGCTGCGGCTTATCACTTCCTTAGTGGCTACACAGCGAAAGTAGGCTCAACTGAGATTGGTTCAACCTCTGATATCGAATCAACTTTCTCGACTTGTTTTGGTGCTCCTTTCTTCCCTCGCCCAGCAGGCGTGTACGCTGAGCTACTAATGAAACGCGTGCGTGAGTTTGGCGCTAAAGTTTACCTAGTAAACACAGGTTGGACTGGTGGTCCTTATGGTATTGGCAAACGCTTTGACATTCCAACAACTCGCGCCGTGATTGACGCAATCGTGAACGATACATTAGAAGGCGTTGAGACACAGCACATTGAGGCACTAAATTTAGATGTACCAGTGGCAGTGGAAGGTGTTGATAGCAAGCTACTTAATCCAGTAAATACATGGCAAGATCAAGCTAAGTATGCGGAATATGCAGCTAAGCTTGCAGCTGATTTCAAAGAAAACTTCGCTAAATACGATGTTTCTGAAACGATCAAAGCAGCAGGTCCTCGCGGCTAAATCTAAGAAAGATTCCTTTATCAAAAGCGCCCCTTGTTTGGGCGTTTTTTTATGCCCATTTTACACATGAATATCTTTCAACAAACTTGGTATTAACATTTAGGTACATACATGCTTATATATTGCTGATTATTTAAACAGCATGTATAAGGAAAACCATGAAATTAAAATTAAAGAAGAAACAACTAAAATCGCTGCAAGCGAAAGATCTAAACAATCAGGCGACCAGAAAGATTGCTGCCGCGGGCGCGACTTTTGGCTCTAGGATTGATTGTGGTAGTTGGCAAATTTGTGATACTCACCCTGCGATTTGTGAATCAATGGGACTTTGCCGTTCAGCAGATATCTGCTAGAAATCAAACCCGTTAATAGGGCGGAAGTCCGCCCTATTACGACGTGCTCCAAAGCTTATTTAACACCAACTTTTTAAAGGTTAATACAAATTGTTTTATCGAGATTGGAATGATAGTCACAAGCGCAATTCCCTTATCAAAGTCGGGATTAACACTGCAGTAAAGTGCAATCTCAGTTTTGCTGCTTTCTCTAAAGCGTACAATTTCAGCCTCACTATAATTGGTTTTACGCCCAACAACCTTCAAACATCTTAAACCATTATAAGAACTTACCAAGCCACTCGGGTTGATAGTGTCATAGAGCGTTGCTATCGCGCTATTTTGAGACAAGTTATTCGGATAGACTTCGGCGATATTTTTTGCCATAGCCCTAAACATAGCGGGACTTAGCATGGTATCTGCATATAACAGTTTTCTACGTGGGTTACGTATATAACGTTTTAATACCTCGATAAGAGAAAACCTAAAGGTACTGTTTTTCCCTCTAAAGTCAGGTAAAAAAGCAGCTGAAGCGCCAACAATACAAACGTCATTATTGCTATCATCAAAGGTCAATAAGCAATAGCCGACAATATCCCCGCCTGATAAAAACAACCGAAGTCTGCGCTTTGTACTTTCACCTTTTTCAAAGTACAGTGCAAAGTAATGCTCTACCTCTACATTGGAAAAGCTTGTCGCTATCACTCGCTTCAATTGGTTTAAATACAGTGTATCTAACATTCCCTTTTGATAGCTTAAATCCCTATGCTTTATTGTGCTCAACTTGCTCGCCCACTCTTTTGAAAATCATGCTTGCTCAAGCTTTCCCCGATAAGCAGGCAAAGAAACCTCCGCGATCAGACCACCACCATCTCGATTTCGCAGTCTTACTTTACCGCCATGTGTGGTCACGATACGTTTGATAATGGCAAGCCCTAAGCCACTTCCCTCACTCCCTCTAGCCTGATCTCCCTGTTTAAATGGTTCGAATACAGACTCTAACTCTGACTCCGGGATACCAGGCCCTCTGTCCATTACTTTTACGATAACAGCACGGTGCTTGGGGCTGTATTCTGTTGTCACCTCAATATCTTGTTCAGAATAACGGATCGCATTTTCAATCATATTAGTGAACACTCGCTTTAACGCGACGGCATTCATCATCACCGCAGGTAAGTATTCCTCTGCTTGCAAGTGAATTGGTCGCTGATGCTGCTGCTCTGCATGAACGACTTCTTCAATAACCGTGTTAACGTCATCTGCCGACATTTCTGCACCATTGTGATGACGGAGATATTCAATGAATTGGTCGATAATCGCATTCATATCTTCAATATCATCGATTATTCCCTCGCGCAGGTAGTCTTCTTCATCCGACATCATTTCAGTTGCTAGACGAATTCGGGTTAAGGGTGTACGTAAATCGTGTGAAACACCAGCCATTAACAGTCGTCTATCACTTTCTAGGTCTGCGATCCCCTTAGACATTTTATTAAATGCCCGAGTCACCTCTATGACTTCAGTAGACCCTTCTTCAACAAGACGGGTTGAAAAGTCCCCGACGCCTACTCGACTAGCAGCAATTTGTAGTGATTTTAGCGGTTTATTTAGATGCCGAGCAAAAAGCCAACCCCCTAACACACTTAAGAAACCAATACTGGAGAGGTAGAAAACTAAAAACTCCATTTTTGTTTCACTGAGTCCGCTCAGCGGCACTCTTACCCAATACCCTGGCGCTTGTGGTGGCTCAACCCAATAAACAACCGGATCTCCTTGGCTTATCCTGACTCGCGCAGAGCCATTAAGTTGCTCCGACATACTACGAGACAGCAATGTATATTCTTTGGCCTGCCCCAGCCCATTTACATACGCCTCTCTTTGTGTCATCACCTCAATGCCGGTTATCTCAAAAAATTTGCGAGATAGTGTATTGTCAACTTCAACACCATCTTCCCAATCAATGAAGACCGTTTTAACCTGCTTAGCAAGCATCAGGTTCACTTGTTCAAAGGTTGGTTTGAAGACGTATAAGGTAACAGTAATGTAAGACACGACTTGATTTATCAATAGCAACGCGCCAACAAAGAAGACAGTTTGACCAAATGCACTACGAGGTAACATGCTGGCTACTTCACGCCATCTGGCACAAATACGTACCCAAGACCCCACACCGTTTGTATATAGCGAGGATTTGACGCGTCATCTTCAATCATACGACGCAAGCGCGAAACCTGAACGTCAATGCTACGCTCAAGTGCGCTATAATCACGCCCTCTAGCAAGGTTCATTAACTTATCTCGACTAAGCGGCTCTCGCGGGTGACTCACCAGTGCTTTAAGTACCGCAAACTCACCTGAGGTAAGTGAAATCGTCGCTTCCCCATGTTGCATCTCTCGCGTCGCTAAATTAAGGGTAAAGTTACCAAAGCTCACTTCGTTTTCTTCTGCCGCAGGTGCACCTGGTACTTCTTTGGCACGACGACGGAGAATGGCTTTTATTCGCGCCAACAGTTCTCTTGGGTTGAAGGGTTTTGGAATGTAATCATCCGCGCCAAGCTCAAGGCCAATAATACGGTCAACTTCGTCACCTTTCGCCGTCAACATGACAATTGGGATCTCATTCTCTTTTTGTCTTAAACGACGACAGATGGAAAGGCCATCTTCTCCAGGAAGCATCAAGTCTAACACCATCAAGTGAAAGTTTTCGCGTTCAAGTAATCTATCCATTTGTTCAGAATTGGCTGCGCTGCGGACGATAAATCCTTGCTCAACGAGATAACGTTCTAACAGACTGCGTAAACGCATATCGTCATCAACTACGAGCACTTTGGTGGTTTCATTTCCCATTTATATTTCTTCTATTTATTAATTTACTAAAGCTTGCTGATCTGCGACATTTCGTGCACAAATCATCATCCTGTTCATTTAACGCTCATGGCGATAATGGACCATGATATTATTATGCTTAAATATAATTGAATTTGGTGCTTTTCGACACCATACATTGATACTAGATTGTTACCGAACATTACAAGGGTTTAACCCAAAATACCTGAGAAACATGAAAACGAATTTGATCACGCCCGAAGGATACCGCCAACTGCAGCAAGAACATGATCATCTGTGGTTTGAAAAGCGCCCAGAGATCACCAAAATTGTGAACTGGGCTGCGAGTTTAGGCGATCGCTCCGAAAATGCCGACTACACCTTCAATAAACGCTTATTAAGGCAGATAGATAGACGGGTGCGCTTTTTACGAAAGCGTATGCCCGAACTAAAAGTCGTGGAATACAGTCCCGAACAAGAAGGTAAAGTATTTTTTGGCGCTTGGGTAGAAGTGGAAAGCGAAGAAGGCGAGGTTCGTGCATTTCGTATTGTTGGACCTGATGAGATATACGAGCGCAATGACTACATCTCCATCGATGCGCCAATGGCTAGGGCCTTACTAAGCAAACAAGTCGATGATGAAATTACGGTCACCACACCGCACGGCCAAAGACTTTGGTATATCAACCAAATCGAATATCGCAGAAACACCGAACAATGATAACATTGAACTAAATTTTGTTTGCCAAAGATGAGTATTATCTAGGCAGCACAGACCGATTAAGAAGAGTATAAGGATTTTGCATGAGCAATATCACACAACGTTTAGCAACTGAGCTTAACGCCAGAGAACAGCAAGTTAACGCTGCTATTAGTTTGCTAGACGAAGGGGCAACCGTTCCATTTATTGCACGTTACCGTAAAGAGGTAACGGGTGGCTTAGATGACACTCAACTGCGTTTGCTTGAGCAAAGGTTAGGTTACTTACGAGAGCTTGATGAACGTCGCGAGTTTATTTTAAAAACCATCGATGAGCAGGGTAAACTTACTGCTGAGTTAAATGCAGAAATAAAAGCCGCCGACAGCAAAACCGTACTCGAAGATTTATATCTCCCATACAAACCAAAGCGCAGAACAAAAGGCCAAATCGCGATAGAAGCAGGTTTGGAACCCTTAGCTGACGCTTTATTTGCAGATCCAACATTAGACCCAGAACAACAAGCGGCCCCTTTCATTGATGAAAGCACAGGCGTTGCTGACAGCAAAGCGGCTTTAGATGGCGCTAAATTCATTCTCATGGAGCGTTTTGCAGAAGACGCTAAACTACTTGCTAAGCTCCGAGCACACCTTAAAGACAACGCGCAAATCGAAGCAAGAGTCATCGCAGGTAAAGAAGAAGCAGGAAGCAAATACCGTGACTACTTTGAACATAATGAGCTGCTAAATAAAATTCCATCACACCGCGCGCTGGCGATGCTACGAGCACGTAACGAAGGCTTTTTGCAGTTATCTATCAACCCGGAACCAAGCGCAGAAGACGCCGCTCAATTTTGTGCACAGATCATTGCTGATCATTATAACCTCGCGGTCTCTGGTAAAGCTGCTAGTGATTGGTTGATGGGTGTGGTCCAGTGGGCATGGAAGATTAAAATCGCCCTGCACTTGGAAAACGAATTCTTAGGGTCAATGCGTGAAAAGTCAGAGCTAGACGCTATCGAAGTTTTCGCGAAAAACCTAAAAGATCTGCTGATGGCTGCGCCTGCTGGTGCAAAAGTGACAATGGGTATTGATCCGGGATTACGTACTGGGTGTAAAGTCGCCATTGTCGATGCCACAGGTAAACTGATTGCAACCAGTACTATCCACCCCCATGCCCCTCAAAACCAGTGGGATAAGTCACTAAAGACACTAGAGCAAATGTGTCGCCAATACAAAGTTGAGCTTATTGCCATCGGTAACGGAACCGCATCTCGCGAGACCGACAAGCTGGCCGCAGAACTGCTAAAAAGCGCTACCGAATTAAAACTCAACAAAATCATGGTGAGTGAAGCGGGCGCATCGGTGTACTCTGCGTCTGAGTTTGCCGCAAATGAATTTCCAGATCTTGATGTATCTCTACGCGGCGCAGTTTCCATCGCAAGAAGACTGCAAGACCCGTTAGCAGAGCTTGTGAAAATCGAACCTAAATCAATCGGTGTTGGCCAATACCAGCATGATGTTTCTCAAAGCCAGTTAGGTCAAACACTAACGGCAGTGGTCGAAGACTGCGTAAACTCGGTAGGTGTTGATGTGAACACTGCATCGATACCATTATTAACGCGCGTCTCGGGTTTGAATAAAACATTAGCCAGCAACATCGTAAAGTACCGCGACGAAAATGGCTCTTTCACGGATCGCAAAGCGCTTAAAAAAGTTGAGCGATTAGGACCGAAAGCATTTGAACAAGCGGCTGGTTTCTTACGTATCGCCAATGGCGACGATCCACTGGATGCATCGGCAGTGCACCCAGAAGCTTACCCTGTTGTCAAAGCGATCTGTCAAAAACAAAATCTAGAAGTGAATTCCCTTATCGGTAATCGTGAGGTCTTGAATGGCCTTGTGGCAAACGACTATGTAGATGATAAGTTTGGAGTACCAACGGTCACTGATATTATCAAAGAATTAGATAAACCAGGCCGAGACCCTCGCCCTGAATTTAAAACAGCGCAGTTTAAAGCAGGTGTTGAGACAATCACAGACCTAAAAGTCGGTATGATTTTAGAAGGAGTGGTCTCTAATGTCGCCAACTTTGGGGCTTTTGTGGATGTAGGTGTACATCAAGATGGACTTGTTCACATTTCAGCACTCACGGATAAGTTTATTTCCGATCCGCGTGAAGTCGTTAAAGCGGGAGATATCGTTAAGGTCAAAGTGATTGAGGTTGATGTGCCTCGTAAACGCATTAGCTTTACCATGCGCCTAAACGATGACATATCTCAAGTTCCAGCGCAAAAGCAGAGCGCAAAAAAACATCAAGGAAAACCGGCGCCTAAGTCTTCTAAGCCAAAGTCACGAGATGCGGGTAATGCTGCGATGGGTAATGCGTTTGCTGAAGCCTTCGCAAAGCTGAAGAAGTAATCTCAACAGAACAGCGAACAAAGAAAAGCGCGGCCTTAGTCGCGCTTTTTGTTTGTCGGGGGTTTTAACTCGTTTTCACTGCAATGACCCGCGGAGGAAAAGGCCAGTACCTACGGTTAAATCTGTACAGATAGCGATGCAGGTTGGTTTGGCATCGCTACATGTTGATAAAAATTTGAGATCCTGAGTGATCTTGCTTGGATTTCAGGATCAGCTTCAATTGGCATCGCAACAGCGTAAGGATCTGCATCCTGCTTAAGCTTAGCTTGCTCCTCTTCACTCTCTGCTTTTGCCTGCTCACCACTCAAGCGGCGAGTTTGAATGTTTTGTACCCGCTTGCTATCACTTTGCTCTTCACCACTGATAGAAGCTTTTGCCAACTCAGCCTGCGCCGCCGAGAGTTTTTGAGTCGCATCCGCCGCGATAGCTCTGTCAGCGCCAGAGGGTTCTGCTGGTGCTAACGCTGCCGCTCTCACCGTTTGCATTTTTTCAATCGTGCCCTGCGGGTCCCCTTCAAGCGGCGTAACGTCGATCATTACCTCACCGCCGATAGCGTAGTTATTGCCATCAGGACCACGCTGATATTCATAACTCGGAGAACCAGCATATTGCCCACCTACTCTGGCATGAGCCTGCTCATGTAATCTTACTTCCCTATCTCGAGCTTTTAATTCTTGAATTACCTGCTCATCTTGCTCGGCTTGCTGCTGCTCTTGCTCACTCTTATCTTTTTCTTGGCTTTCGCCTTTTTCGCCTTCCTCTTCGCCTTGAATGGTTTTGCTTTGCTCTGTTTTACCATCAGAACCGTAAACTTTTGCATCGTCTACGTCAGAAGAGCGGCCTTTTTCTGAATCGGAAAGGTTGCGGTTTTCAGTAAATGAGGGATTAGTTGGCGCAGGTTTTGGGATCGCTTCACGCAGCTGGTTATCGCGTACAACCGTTTCGGTGTACACGTTGGCAGTGTTTAAATTCATCGCCGGTGGTGGCGTTACTATGTTCATTACACTTTAATATCAATCAACGTACCTAGCACTTCATCTGCAGTGCGAATAGTTTGTACATTGGCTTTCGCGTTAAACTCTTCAACTTTTAAGGCTACCACGGATTCGGTCAAGCTTGGGGTTTCGCTCACAGGAGCCGTCACAGCTTCACCGGCGCTGGCACCCTGCAACTGCCGCCCAGACGCACGTTCAGAATCGCTTTGTTGATCGATGGCAGCGCGGTTAATATCAGCACTTGCTTGGGCAATCCCCTGAGCAGCGCGGTTATAACCGTCGATTCCATTATTTAACACATCACCTATTGGCATATTCGCACCTAGATAAACCTTTTCTTACTGACTAATTATTGCGCAAAATATCAACAAAGAAAAGTAAAAGCGGCAATTTTTTGCCGCTTTATTGTTCCAAATATCTAAATAATTGATTTAAGGAGTGATAAAAAGGCTTCTTTATGAGAGATAAAAGGCGCATGAGAGGCTTTTGCAAGCGTATGAGCCTTAAAATTTGGATTGAGTACCTGCATTTTCTCTACAGCCGCTTGTGGCACAAGAGAGTCTAAACGGCCGAATATGCCTATTGTGGGGAGTTGCAGCCGTGAAAATTCATCACGTAAGTCCTGCGATTTCAATATCTCCAGTCCACCAGCTAGTGCTTTCGCCTCCGCTTCCGGCAGTGTACCCAGTAACGCTTTAAGTTGTTTGACGTCTTCTCTGGCATGTTCACTGCCCATCGCTTGAATAGCTAAAAACCTTTCTATCGTTTTTGCGCTATTGGTTTGCAGTTGAGTCTCAAAGTTGTTTAGCACCTTAGGGGCTATTCCGGGCCAATCAGCTTGCTCACAAAAAAATGGCGTTGAAGCGACCAAAATAACCTTGCTAACTTTGTCTGGAAAATGAGCAGCTAAATACAATGCAAATAAGCCGCCCAAAGACCAGCCTATCAACACGCTTTGCGGCATCAGCTGCTCAGCAATAAGTAAAGCGTTACGCTCAAGAGAATAATCCCCCTCGGCGCTTGGTGTACCACCAAATCCAGGAATATTGACCGCTTTAACTGGCGTTGTAGGTGCTAAAGCTTCCTCGCATAACTGCCACACCGCTTTGTTCATCCCCCAACCATGGAGCAGCATAACTTCATTTTGCATTTATCTGTTCTCTATACCAAACTTGACGCCATGATAGCTAACCCGGGATGGAAAGCAATGATCCAACTTAATCGGTTATTACCTAAGAAGTGGTGTCAGCCTTGTGTATGCTGTGAACAACGCACAACAGAAACCTTGCTTTGTCCACACTGCTTACAAGCCTGCTTAGACTTTATGGATCAAGAGATTAACCTACTTAATTACCCCAATATCCAACGCATGGTTAGCCTTGAAGACTGCGATGGGTTAACCGTGGCAACTTGGTATCGCACGCCTATAAACACATGGTTGCAAGGAGTAAAGTTTAACCACAGTAAAGCGTATCAATGTGCCTTAAATCTGCTGGCTCAAACACTATGGCAGCGCTTCAGTGAAGAAAATGGCTTCCCTGTAGACCTTGTTTGTTGTTTGCCACTACACCGAAGACGGTTAATCCGACGAGGTTACAATCAAGTTGAGCAAATTTGGCAAGGGCTACCACTCACCCAAACAATACTCAAAAGAACAAAGCACACCAAGCCGCAATCTGAGCTGACCAAAGCTAAACGAAAACATAATTTAAACAATGCCTTTGTACTCAACCAATCTGTTGAAGGAAAAAATATCATATTGCTTGAGGATGTGATCACAACGGGCGCGACCATGAATGCAGCGGCAAAAGTGTGTAAACAAAACGGGGCAAAAATGGTGTGGGCGATGGCTATCAGCCTCACACCATTCGACGCTTAAAAAGCGTATTATTTGCTTGATATCACGACAATAGATATCAATCAAATCGCTAAAAATCTCACTGCACAGATAAACTTATCTGGACCTTATATGCCGTGAGCAAAGAACAACGCGTTATTTAGCAGTCGGCTAGAACCGAACCAAAAGCCACGAAATACCGGGTTATCAGTCATTCCTACAGCCACTCCACGTCCAGACTTTGACGCAATCAAGACTGAGGAACCTGCGATCTGCTCAACGTTAGTATTATCAGCATACCCTGCCAATAAAGGCTTTTTAGTATACGTCAACGACTCGATAAATGGCTTATTATTACGATGCATCACCCAAGTGCTATTTTTAAAGACAGGTAATTCCCGGTTCTCAAAGCCAAAAGACAAGGGGTGGCTTAAATCCAAACGCGCATCAAAAATCGCGCCGGCAATCCGCTGTTTTGCTGAAAGGCTATCTTGATCTGCAAAGGTAAGATTTTTGCTGTCAAACTGGGCTCGCATTTCTTTGCTTGAAACCATTTCAGCGTCTAGTAGCTGCTGTTCGATTAGCCACTGCGCACCTCGCTTTTGTCCCCAAATCACACCGCCTTTAGCAACCCAACTCAAGAGCTTAGCTTTGCTCTTGTCACTTAAATCTCCATATTTACCATCAGCCAATAAAATGTGGGTATAGCGCGTAAGATCGAGTTTCTCGATATGCAGCTTTTCCACAATCGACGGGGCAAGTTTTAAATGCCTATCCAAATGATACCAAAGCTCACCCGCTTCATATTGACTTACACCCGCACCACCTATGATGAGGACTTCTGGCTTTTGCAGCTGCAGCATCTGTCTTGACCCAAAATCGACGCCACTTTGTGTCATGCCTGTAGTCACACTATATACTGGAAGTGAAAGCTCTCTGGCGATTGTTTCAAGCTGAGTAAACCAGTCCGCTTGCTGCTGAATACCACTTGCTATCACCAATGTCCCGGCCTGAAAGTCATGAGAGCCTGAGGTGGTTGATGCTGAAAATGGTGACATTGCAGCTGCTACTTTCACTCCAGCCTGTAAGAGGCGATTTGCTAATTGTGGCGCCAGGTAATGATGCCATTCTATGGTGTAAGCATAACTTCCTGCAACGGGAGCCAATAGATTTGAGTCAGAGCTCGATTCACCTTGAAGCTTTAAACCCCAGCCACTTTTTACTGCGGCAAAATCTAGATCATAAGCATACGGCATCGTCCAACCTGAAACATCGTAGAACGTGTTGTCCTTAAAATGCGTCTGTGTGCTAAATAGTGCTTTTATCAAGCGATATTGCGGCTGGGCTAGTGGAATGTATAAATCCCCTTGCTGATATTCGGTGTCATCAACCTCTTTAGCTTTTGAGAGATATTTCACCCCTATCTGATGCTGTTTCAATAAATCCACAAACGCTTGAAAGCGATAACTATCTTTGCCCCGTGCAACAACGTAGCCGTTGATTTCATCTTTACTCGCAAGCTCGTTCGCTTGTTGATAAAACTGCTGCTGATAATCAAGTAAAGCGCGTCGATGCGTCGTGCTAGCTTGGAATGTTGAGAGACTCGTCGTGACCTGGTTTTTAATCGTTTCAGGAAAACTCAACACACCGTACTGAGTTTCTTGTGCATGCCCTCTACTACTTGCCTGTTCGAACAAAATGCCAACCGCACCATTTACATCGGGGTACGTGGAGCCTTTGCCATAATAAAAGTCATCAAAGCTCTCTTGGGTAAAATATAACTCCCCTTGTGCATCAAGGGCTTTAGCATGAAACTTACCAATCTCATTGGTTAGCGTTACGTTTTGTAGTGGGGTAATTGGATGAGTCCTTGATGGGATCCCAGGTTGAAAAAAATACGTACTATTTGGGCCCATTTCATGGAAATCGGTCAGTACGTTAGGTTTCCAACGGTGGAATGCTTTGATCCGTGCTTTTGACTCGGGATGTTGTAGTAGTAACCAATCACGATTGAGGTCAAACCAATAATGGTTAGTGCGACTAGAAGGCCAGGACTCATTATGCTCACGATGTGCAGGATCGGTTGATAGAGACATGCTCTTATTGGCGTTTGCCCATGTAGCAAAACGTGATAAGCCATCAGGGTTCAAGGCTGGATCTAACAATATCACTGCATTATCAAGGAGCTGCGTAACAGACTCGCCCTGCGCCGCAGCTAAATAATATGCCATAAGTACCGCTGCATTGCTTCCTGAAGACTCATTACCGTGCACACTATAGCCCATCCACATCACAACAGGCTGGTCTGAACGGTTTTGGCTACTGCTCAATGAAGCAATATGATCTTGCTGAATACGCGCCAAGTTTTGTTGGTTGTGTGGCGAGCTCGCTTTTAGGAGTAGCAAAGGACGCCGCTCATGGCTAAACCCGATTGTTTCGACACTCAATCTTGGGCTTTCACTTGCAAGGGTATGTAGATAATTAACGATTTGATCGTGGCGCAAATGCCACTGCCCAACTTCATATCCAAATGCTTGTTTTGGCGTAGTTATTGTGGGATTAAATTTTACTTCATCGCCAAAATAATAGGCAATGGGCTTGGCCTGCAAGCTAAAGCTCAACAGCACGATAATACAGCTTATTAACCGCATGATAATGTCCTTTAATTCCGATTACTTTTCAAGCTAACAAGCGCACCGTCGATTGCCAAATTTTTACGCCGAACACTAGCGACAACACGACGAGGAGAGTATGATACGTATTAACCGAGTAATTTAGTCAAGTATAGAGCGAATTATGATCCATATTTCAGATTCTGCCCAAAGCCATTTCGCGAAACTATTAGCCGATCAGGCTGAAGGCACTAATATTAGAGTTTTCGTGGTTAATCCAGGCACCTCTCAAGCTGAGTGTGGCGTGTCATATTGCCCAGCCGATGCCGTTGAACAGAGCGATATCCGCTTACCATTTAATGGTTTTGAAGCCATCGTTGATGAAGAAAGCGCACCATTTTTAGAAGAAGCCGATATCGACTTCGTTACTGATAAAATGGGGAGTCAGTTGACGCTTAAGGCACCAAATGCCAAAGCTAAACGATTACGTGACGATGCGAGCCTTGCTGAGCGCGTAGAGCACATGCTTGTGACAGAAGTAAATCCACAACTGGCCAATCACGGTGGTCAAGTTAGCCTAGTAGAAATTACCGCAGATGGTATTGCAGTTCTTCAGTTCGGCGGTGGTTGTAACGGCTGCTCAATGATTGATGTCACATTAAAAGAAGGCATCGAAAAAGAGATGATCGCTAAGTTTGAAGAAATCAACGGCGTACGTGACATCACGGAACACGCGCGCGGCGAACATTCTTACTATTAATGAGCAAAACCCTCATTTATCGCTTAGGGTCTCACCCTAAGCGAAGTCTCAAATTCTTCCTTTCTGGCCTTGTTATTGTGTTACTAGCGAGCGCTTTTATCGCACTGGGTTACTATCAAGATCATCGCTTTCAAATCGCTGGTTTAGTGCTTTTGCTTCCTGGTTTATGCTGTGCCTTTTACGGTTATATTGGTATTTTTGCTAATCGCTTTTCTCAAGTTATCGAGGCCAGAGAAAAACGCCGCCAAACTCTAAAAGATAACGACCCATTTGCTTAACGCAGCCCCATTATTCGAGTAAAGCGACCTCTCGAGTGAGCTGGTGATATTTATATGCCAAGGTCAATCCACGCAACCCCATAAAACAACTCATCGCAAGCCAGAGCGCATGATTACCGAGTGGCAAGGCAATCAAAAATGGCAAGAAGAAACCGAATACCGCAGAAACTAGCATGCTATTTCGCATTTCTTTAGCACGAGTAAGCCCAACAAAGATGCCGTCAAACAAGAAGCAACTCATGGCAATCATAGGTAATAGGACTAACCAAGGTAAGTAAGTACCTGCCAACGTAATTACCTCCGTGATATCGGTTAATAAACTAATGATCCAGCCACCAGCTAGATAAAAAATAGCACTATATAAAAGCGCAAATGCAGCCCCCCAAAACAGGCTTACTTTTACCCATAATTGCAATTGCCCCAACGAGCCTTGTCCTTTTGCTCTGCCGACTTTAGCCTCCGCAGCATAAGCGATACCATCCATCGCAAAGCTAACTAACATCAAAAAATTCAGTAAGACAGCGTTGGCCGCTAACGTAACCTCACCAAGCCTTGCACCATAGAAAGTCATGAAACTAAAGCAGAATTGTAAGATCAAGGAACGAATAAAAATATCACGATTCAAGGTGAGTAAGCTGAGCCACTGCGCACGCTTTGGTAGAATGAATTTCAACGCAATACCGTGGCGCTTTGCGACCAATGCACTCAAAAACAAGGATAAGCCTAATGCCGAGTAGTCTGCAATGAGTGAAGCCCAAGCCGCACCTGCCACTCCCCACTCAAATCCGACAACAAATAAAATGTCCAAGGCGATATTCACTATATTTGTGAACAGCACCAGGTAAAATGGCCCTCGCCCATAATGCATCCCAAGCATAAAGCCCAGCAGCACAAGATTCAACATTGCTGCAGGCGCACTAAATACACGGATTTGAAAATATAATTTTGCCTGCTCAAATACTTCAGTAGAAGCATTTGAAAGCTGAGCAATAACTTGGATCAACAGAGGAGATAACACAATCAAACTCACGGCAAAGAGTAGCGCGATAAGCATACTGGTATATAGTGAACGTATTAGCTTGTCATGGTCTTGCTGGCCGCTTGATTGAGCGATCACTCCTGTTGTACTCATTCGCAGAAAACTTGCAAGCCAAAATAGTACCGAAATAGCGCTAGAGCCAAGCGCAATCCCAGCCAAAAAATGCGCTTCCCCCATATGACCAATCACTGCAGTATCGACTAATCCTAACAGTGGCACCGTAATATTTGATAGTATCATCGGACCTGCAAGTAGTAAGAGGCTCAGATGTTGCGCTTTATGGCATTTAAGAAATTGATACAACATATTATTTTTGGTTTGGCCCTATTCTCAGCAAATAGTTGGAGTGCGGTTATCTTACAGTATCATCACGTGAGTGAGAAACTCCCGGCGGTTACGAGCGTGAGTGAAGAAACCTTTAAATCTCATCTTAACCATATTAAAGAACATGGTTTTTCGGTGATACCTTTACCACAGTTGCTAGATAGCCTAAAGGCAGGTAAGTCTCTACCCGAAAAAACGTTAGCTATCACCTTTGATGATGGCTATGAAAACAATATCACTGCGGCGGCCCCGATCCTGGAATCTTTTGGCTTTCCCTATACCATTTTCGTCAACCCTCAACTTATTGATGAAAAGAAAAGCTATGTGATGACGTGGGATGAGTTGAGAACATTAGCAAAACGCGGGGCTATTATCGCAAATCATAGTGCTAAGCACGATTACCTCCATCTCAAACTAAAAAATGAAACAGCAGCGCAGTGGCGTGCACGCATTGAGCACGATATCACATGGTCACAGCACCGTATTAAAGAAGAAATTGGCCACGATTACCCATACCTCGCATACCCCTACGGCGAGTTTAACCATGAATTACAAAAGCTAGTGGCAGAGCTTGGCTTTATTGGTATTGGACAGCACTCTGGTGCGGTTGGTATTTCTTCAGATTTTACACGTATCGCTCGCTTTCCCGCATCAGGAAATTACAGCAGCTTAGAAACATTAAAAACTAAGCTCGAGACCAAAGCGTTCTCTCTACAAAAATTAGATTACCTTGATAGCGTCACGAATAATAAAACGCCAGCAATCACGTTGCATTTTAACAATAAGGATTTTCATCAGAGTCAATTTGCATGCTACGTTTCAGGTGTTGGGCAAGCTGAGCTGACGTGGCTATCAGAAACCAGCGTACGTATCCAAACCCCAAAAGCACTGCCCATAGGAAGGTCACGATATAACTGTACCGCGCCTTCGATCAAAGACACAGGCCGATATTATTGGTTTTCACAACCTTGGGTTATTGAGAAATAACAGCTTTGGGTAGGAACAAGTTCGCTCCTACCCTTACTTTTTAACTGCGCTCAGCATAGTTTCAGTCACCTTACTCAAAGGTACCAGACTTTGTACTGCACCAAGCTCGTACGCAGCTCTAGGCATTCCCCATACCACACAGCTAAGTTCATCTTGCGCAAATGTATTGGCACCAGCGGCTTTCAAAGCTAGCATCGCTTTTGCGCCATCACTGCCCATTCCCGTGAGCATTGCAGCACAAACATGCTTGCCCATTGGTATAAGGGAGTTAAATAGCACTTCAACTGAAGGTTTGTGACGATTAACAGGCTCTGTATCATCTAATCGGCATACATATCCGGTTGTGGTGTGTGCCACCTTCAGATGTTTGTCTCCCGGAGCTATGAACACATGCCCGGGTAATAAAATATCACCATCTTCCGCTTCTTTTACTGATACAGCACAGGTGCGATCCATTCTTTGTGCGAATGAAGTACTGAAAACTGGTGGAATATGCTGAGTGATTACAACAGGTGGCGCGTGTGTTGGTAATCGCATAAGCACTTCTCTGATAGCTTCAGTTCCCCCAGTTGAGGCGCCTATTGCTAAAATAGTATTACGCGAAAATGTATAGTTACGGCCAATTTCTAGTTCACTTTCTTGGCTTGGTGCTTTAAAAGCCCTCACTCTTGCACCAGCCGCTACCCTAATTTTTTTAATCAGCAAATCCGAATAAGACATTAAAGTGTTAGCGACATTACTGGTCGGCTTTGAAATAAAATCAACTGCACCCAATTCTAATGCTTCTATAGTGGCGGGCGACCCCTCCTGGGTTAATGTTGAGATCATCACTACAGGCATAGGCCTTAGACGCATTAAGTTTTTTAGAAAGTTTATGCCATTCATTTTTGGCATTTCTATATCTAACGTTAATACGTCAGGCGAAGTCGATTTAATGAGTTCTCTAGCTTCATAAGGATCTTCTGCGGTGCCAACGACTTTAATACCATCCGCCTGACTTAATATTTCTTTTAGCAACCCACGAATTAACGGCGAGTCGTCAACAATCAGAACTTTGATCATATTTCACACCTAAAATAGCTCAATATCCGTTTTATTGTCTTGAGCCTCTATGTCATGTAAGTAACGCACTTCACGTTGTTCAATTGTGTTATTGTGCATGGTTCGTAACTTTTTAACTTGCGCTTTGCCACTTTGGGGATGGAAGATAACTTTTCTTGGCCAAGGACCACCAACATCTTGTGAAATTAAATTCAGACTTTCTTCTTCCACATAGGCTTGCGCAAACCTGATGTTGCCTTCACCAATATCAGTCATGGCGCTGATGATTTTTCCGCCACCAAAAAGTTTAATTTTTAAATTGCTTCGAGACGCCCCATTTTTGAGTACTTCATTTATCAGATACTCCATTGCCCAATTACCATAGCGGCAATTTAAGTCATCCGCATGCACCTCTCTTAGCGCCTTTGCTCCGGGTAGCATAAAGTGATTCATACCACCTATCCCTAATTTTTCGTCGTATACGCAGGCGGCGATGCAGGAGCCTAGTACAGTCGAAATCAGTTCATCCTGCTTGGATACATAGAACTCCCCAGGAAGTACTTTTGCAACGACTTTAGCGCGCCCAGAATCCCAAAAGCGCTTTACATGTTCGAAGCCTCTGAGAACCGGTCTAAACTCTCTCATTTAACTGGCCTTTTTGATAAATGGTTTTACCTAAATTTTTAAATTCTAGGTGCTCTTTTCCCATCGTCTCGGAATGCCCAATAAGTAAGTAACCATTGGGAACTAACATGTCATGATATTGCTCAAACAACTTATCTTTGGTTTCTTTATCAAAATAAATCAAAACATTACGACAGAAAATAACATCAAATGGCCCCTTCATTGGCCATGGCTCTAACAAATTGAGCCGCTTGAAATGAATACAGGACTGCAATTTAGGCTTCACTTTATACATTGCTCCATCAGCACTTCTAAGAAACCACTTTTTGAGCTTGTCTTCATCTAAGCCCGTAACATTGCTTGCTGTGTACTCTCCTAAGCTCGCTTTGTCCAATACATTGGAATCTAGATCAGTTGCCAGCACTTTGACATCCCAGCCGCCAGGAAAAGCATTCGCAATGGTCATTGCAATACTGTAGGGCTCTTCACCTGTTGAGCATCCGGCAGACCAGATCCTGACTTTTCTATCGTGTTTGTGCCTGGCAATAATTTCAGGAACTATTCTCTTTGCTAAAAAATCGAAGTGATGGTTTTCTCGAAAAAAAGAAGTTAAGTTAGTCGTTATTGCATTAATAAAATGACTAAACTCTACATCTTGGTTTTCTTCTAAAAAAGATAAATACGCCTCAAACGATTTCAATCCATTTGCTCTTATTCGCCTTGCTAATCTAGAGTAAACCATTTCCTTTTTATGCGGTCCAAGTACTATACCGCATGTGTCATAGACCCGAGCTGCGATCTCGGAAAAATCCTTGTCAGTCAACAGAAACTCTCGCATCGTCGTATTCCTTCAGCCCCCCCAAGTAGGGGAGCTCTATTACCTTATCCTAGAACTCTTCCCACTCTTCCGAGTCATCTGCAAAATGATTACTTCTCGTGTTTTGCTGCGGGACCTTTTTGGAATTCGTTGCCCGTTTTGGTAATTGTTTTTCTGGCGCTTTATAGCTTTTCGGTGGCTCAGGTGCTTCCAAGCTACGGTTTGATGATTCATCTAGTGTGAAGAAATTTAATAGTCTTCTCATATCATTAGCTTGTTCAGCCATCGACTCCCCAGCAGCCGATGCTTCTTCAACTAAGGCTGCATTTTGCTGCGTCATTTCATCCATTTGTGACACTGCTTTATTGACCTGCTCAATACCTGAACTCTGCTCAATAGAAGCTTCGGCAATGTCGGAAATCATATTAGTTACTCGCTTAACTGACTCTACGATTTCTTTCAGCGTTTCACCAGACTCATTCACAAGTAGCGTACCGTCTTCGACTTTACTTACACTGTCTCTGATCAGATCTTTAATCTCTTTAGCTGCTGCCGCAGAACGTTGAGCTAGATTACGCACTTCACCAGCAACCACAGCAAAACCTCGACCTTGCTCGCCCGCTCTCGCGGCTTCAACAGCAGCGTTTAGTGCCAATAAGTTTGTCTGGAAGGCGATTTCATCAATAACACCTATAATGTCCGCAATTTTTTTACTCGAATCATTAATTTCAGACATACTTTCGACTGCTCGTGTAACGACTTCACCACCTTTAGTCGCCTTGTCACACGTTTCTTCAGCCAACTCGTTCGCAACTTTGGCGTTATCTGCATTTTGTCTAACAGTGCTCGTCATCTCTTCCATACTAGAAGCAGTTTCTTCTAGTGAGGATGCTTGTTCTTCAGTTCGCTGACTTAAATCCGCGTTACCTTGGGAAATTTCATCAGCACCACTGGCAACTAAATTTGCAGAAGTACGAACTCGACCCAGCACCTCGGTTAACTTATCTGCGGTAGTATTTGCGTCTTTCTTCAGCTTTTCATAAGCCCCACGGTAATCACCTTCAATACGTCTAGTTAAGTTACCGGTTGCCAATGCATCTAACATATCTCCCATGTCTGTAACCGTTTCATCAATTGTGGAGACTAGGCTATTTAAGCCCTGTGTCAGTCTCAGATAGAAGCCATCTTTCCCATCTTCTGATAAACGAGCACTCAAATTGCCACCATTTGCAGACTGAACTAGGCTACTCACTTCTTTCTCAATCGTAACTTCTGTGGTTCTATCTTCCCATTCGACAACAGTACCTACACGTTCATGGTTACTACCAAATATCGGGTTAGCAACTAAACCAAAAGTTCTTCCACCAACAGTAATTTCGGTTTTATACTCAGTTTCGAGTCGAGAAAGCATACTGCGTTGATGACTCGAATTACGGTGGAATACATCAATATTCGCGCCTAGAAGGTGGTTACTATCGAAATTAGGTAAGTCACGTCTTAAATCGCTCTCAGCATTTCTCATCATGTCTTTCACTGCGCGATTCAAGTAAACGATCTCAAACTGCTCATTTGCTATCATCGTATTCGTTGAAACGTTGTCTAATGCCCTTCGGACGCGTAAATTTTCAGCTGCTGCTGCTTTTTCTTCTTTTTCACGAACTAAGCGTTCTGTTTTGTCATCCCATTCCACGACGGTACCAATCCGTTTCCTCTCGTCATCAAATACCGGTGTCGCAATTAAACCAAACGTAAAACCCGCGACTTTAATATCTGTTCGATAGACGTCACTCAGTTTTTCAAGCAAACCTCTTTGGTGACTGGGATTGGTATGGAATACGTCAATGCACTGCCCAACCAGCGTATCCACATCAAAATTCGGTAATGCCTTTCTTAGCTGTGCTTGATTGTCTCTCAACATTCGAACGACAGAGTCATTAACATAAATAATATTCAACCCTTCATCCGCTAGCATTACGTTTGCCTGACAAACGTCCAGCGCGCTAGATATACGAGCATTATGGCTCGCCAAATCCGCCTGCTTTTTCTCTAGCGCTAATTCTCTTGTAAGGTCTTTCCACTCAACTAAAGTCGCGATCCTTTGTCCTTCATCGTCGAAAACAGGTGTGGCGATAAGATCAAAGGTCAATCCTGCCACTTCTATTTGCGCGACATGTGGACGAGTCAAATTAGCTAGGATCCCTCTTTGATGACTAGGGTTTTTATGGAATATGTCAATATTTGCACCAATCAAGCTATCAACGTTAAAACCAGATAACTCTTGCTGTAACCTAGCCTGATTCTTACGCAGCATACTTGTTACTGAATCGTTCAAGTACACAATATTGAGTGCGGCGTCTGCCAGCATAATGTTGGCTTGGCAGACCTTCAAAGCCAGTAACAAACTTTGGCTATGGTCTTGACTATCTGCCGCGTCACCATTTAATAAATTTGCAACCGCTTTGTATAAAGATGATTGACATGACACACTACTTGCATTCAGCAAGCTCGCATCTTTACTTTCTATAGCGGGAATGATTTTTTCAACATCATGTAACTTAACAAGCAGTAAGTTTGCGCTTTGCTTAAGTAGTAGAATTGCCAGTACCACACTGACAGCAGCTATAAACATTGCAACATAGACTTGTGTAGACATATTAATATTCAACATCTGAACACTAATTGCCAAGCCCACAAATATGATGCCACCTGCAATCAGAACTCTATTATTGAGTTGATTTGCTAATGCTTGATCGCTCATGTTATCCCCCGACAACCAATTGCTCGCTATGCTTTACTTCAAGATCCAATATCTTCTTCAAATTCAAAAGTACGACCATTTTTTCACCAACATTAACAAGTCCTTGTACAAATTGACTATTTTCCGAGTCTTGAAAGTCTGGAACATCTTTCGCTGTTTCTTCATCGATGCTGTATACATCAGATACCGCATCAACAACTAACCCCATAATTTTTGTTGCCTCTTTTATTACAACAGAAACAACGATGACAACTGTTAGGGCCCCATAGTCGATCTGTGGTAGGCCGAATCGAACTCTTAAATCTATGACTGGTACTATCGTGCCACGTAAATTTATTGCACCGTTCACATACTGAGGTGAGTTTGGAATAGCAGTAACTTCTTCCCACCCTCTAATCTCTTGTACAGCTAAAATATCCATACCGTACTCTTCGCCAGCCATCATAAAGGTGAGAAATTGTGTGTCCCCATCCCTGTCGGCAAGTATGACTTGCTCATTAATAGAAGCTTTCTCAGTGATCATGACACCGCCTCATCCAGCTCTTGCTCTACCAATAACTCTTGGGTTCCAGGGCGCTTTAAGCCACTTAGTTTGATAAGACCACTAATATCGACAATTAAAGAAACTCTACCATCACCTAAAATTGTCGCCCCTGAGATCCCATTTACTTTCTGATAATTTGCTTCAAGGCTCTTAATTACGACTTGCTGCTGCGCCAATAAATCATCCACCAGCAATCCTACTTTATGATTGTCACTCTCAACGACTACCAGCAAAGTCTTATCTAACTCTTCTATCGCGCCATCATGGTTAAATAGTTGATACAAGCGGAGTATAGGAATGTATTCATCCCTTAGCCTGAGCACTTCTAAACCATTACCGACTTTGCTCACTTTTTTAATTTGTATCTGCAACGATTCGACAATAGAGATAAGTGGAATAATGTAGGTATGTTTGGCGACTTTAACCAATTGGCCATCAAGAATGGCAAGTGTTAATGGCAACCTAATTGTAAATGTCGAGCCAACCCCTTTTGCAGAAGTTACTTCAACGCTACCATTTAATGCTTGGATATTTCGTCGAACAACATCCATACCCACTCCACGACCAGAGATATCACTCACTTCATCAGCCGTTGAAAACCCGGGCCTAAAGATAAGTTCGTTAACCTCTTCGGTAGTCAGCTCGTCTGTGGCTTGAATTAAGCCATTGGCAATTGCTTTGTTTTTTATTTTTTCGGTATTCAAGCCCCTGCCATCATCCATGATTTCAATTACAATATTTCCGCCTTGGTGGAAAGCATTCAGTGTCACTGTACCGACAGGATCTTTTCCGGCCCTTATTCTGTCTTCCGGTGTTTCCAAACCGTGATCCAGAGAGTTTCTTACTAAATGCACCATAGGGTCTGAAATTTTTTCCATCACGGTTTTGTCTAATTCTGTCTGCTCTCCTAGCAGTTTCAGCTCTACCTGTTTATTCAACTTCTGTGACGTATCTCTTACCAATCGGGGAAAACGACTGAATACAAAACTAATAGGTAGCATCCTGATACGCATTACATTTTCTTGTAAATCACGCGTGTTATGGGCAAGTTGAGCGAGACCTTCTTGCATTGCGGCAAGCGTATTTTCTGTTGGCTCTTGCTCACCTAATTGAGTCAACATAGCTTGGGTAATAACTAACTCCCCTACCATATTGATAAGCGAGTCAACTTTATCAATTCCAACACGGATCGAAGTCGATTCTGCAGATTTTTTACTAGTCTCTGGCTTAGCCTTTGCCGCTAAAGGTGCTTTTGTTACATCAATATTTTGAGTCTCTTTGCCCGTAGTTTTTTCCTTATCAAACTCAGGCTCAGGCGTTGCAGAGGCACTCACATCATCTTCAAATAAACCACCGCATAAAGTGACGGAGATTTCAGCGTCATCTTCGACCCACTCAAATATTTCCTTTATCGCTGATTCAGGTTGGCTAGTTGTCAGATATAACCGCCAACTTAAGTAACAATCCTCAGGATTGAAATCATCTATTTCAGGTATCGCATCACAAAACGCGTGAGTTTCTAAATCACCTAGTTCTGATAGCTCACTAAGCATGTAAAGTGGCTCATTACCAGTTTTAAACAAGTGGGGAAGCGGTTTGAAATCAACTTGATAAGTTTGAGATTCTCGCCCTTGAGGTGCGTTATCTACAGTATCTGAGCTAGCATTCTCTTCACCACCTAAAATTACCTCGAATTTGACTTTCAAATCATTCGCGTTTGAAAGATCCGGTGTTTCTTCAGCTTGCAAGGCAGTTAGTAGGGCTCTCAAACAATCAACGGATTGGAGCAATAAATTGACATGTTCAGCGGTTAACTGTCGACGACCATCTCTGATTTGATCGAGTAAGGTTTCCAATACATGCGTGAAGTTCGCGACAGAAGTAAAACCAAACGTTCCGCTACCACCTTTGATGCTGTGTGCTGCGCGAAAGATAGTATTGATTGTTTCTGAGTCTTCATGGCCTGGCTGTAAATTCAACAGCTCAGCTTCCATTGCGTCTAGCCCTTCAAAGCTTTCTTCAAAAAAGACATCAAAAAATTGGCTTAAATCAATACTCATATCGACGCCTCTCTGTATCTATCTTATGACTTTTTTCAATACCGCTAGTAGTTGTTCAGGGTTGAACGGCTTTACTATCCAACCCGTTGCACCCGCCGCTTTACCTTCTGTTTTTTTATCTAATCCAGACTCAGTTGTCAGCATTAGCAAAGGAGTGAACTTATAGTTGGGTAGACTGCGCAGCTCTTTAATAAGAGTAATTCCATCCATCACAGGCATATTTACATCAGAGATCACAGCATCAAACCCTTGCTGTTTGGCAATAGACAGCGCTTCACTCCCATCTTTTGCTTCTGTGACTTCAAAACCTGCTTTTTTCAAAGTAAAGCCAACCATCTGGCGCATTGACGCAGAATCATCCACAGCTAAAATCTTTTTCATATTCACCTCTTAATTTTCAATACTATGGAATAGATAATGGGTTAATCCCAACTCATTTACCGCCTGCGCTAAAGCCTCACTTTCACCATGCCATACAATTTTATGTTCTAACGAGAGCAAGTGCTTCTGTACGGCACATAGCAGTTGTATAGATGCCGTGTCGGCTCTTTGTACTTCACTGATATCAATCGTGATGTCTGATGTTTCCATAGAGTCTTGGAAAATCTGATGGTACAGGCTTTCCACATGGTTAATCGCCATTTCAGGTGGAAGTTTCAACATGAGCTGAAGACTATCCTTGTAAAAATGAGTAATAAAATTAGCTTAGACCGTGATGGTAAAAATGCCACAAAGATTGATTAAAAATCCGCAAATAATTAACGTGTTAGAGATAACATAGTAGAGCGACACCGAGCTTGAATAGTGCCGCTATAAGATTAATTGATGATCTTTTCTAGATCGGCTAGAAGTAATTTATCATCAATTGTAGGTACAGCTCCTGCTGCATGTGTTGGCTTAAAAATAGCCTCAAGCTGACCTTTTGGATTAATTAATGCTACAGATGCACTATGATCAACATAATATTCTTTCGTCTGTTCCTGATTTATCGCATAAATTAAACCGAGATCTCTAACAAATGGAAATAAGACAGAGTGCTCAGCAGATACCGCTTTAAAATCAGGATCAAAGTGCCTAATGTAGGCTAAACGCTTTTCCTCTGTATCCCTTTCAGGATCGACTGAAATAAACCATACTTGAAGGCTATCTTTGTTTTCTACTGATTGATATACGTGAGTTAATTTCAACAGCGTCATAGGACAAACATCTGGGCAACTGGTGTAACCCAAAAATAGTAAATTCCATTTATCTGTAAAGTCTTGGTTAGTAACTACCTCACCGTATTGATCCTTTAATTCAAACGTTTTGACAGCTTTCGGTTTAGGGTACCAAACCACTTTTTCTGATACATCTGGTGCAGGTCCACAACCAAACAGTATAAAAATAGAGACGATTAAGAGTAACTTTTTCATATAAATGCTTTATCCACAAAAAGTGCAACGAACACTATCAAAAGATGCCAGATAGAGAAATAAAATACGCTCATCGCATACTCTATACTATTTGTTTTCATAAGTTTGGTGGCTTTGTAGATGAAAGCAACATTTGCTATACCAGAGGCCAGCAAATAGATCCAGCCTGACATTCCCACTAAGTAAGGTAGCAAACAAACCAAAGTCAAAATGATGGTATAGAATAGCACGCAGAGTTTTGTAAATTCATTTCCATGCGTTACTGGTAACATAGGAACTCCGGCTTTTTCGTAGTCTCTTTTACGGGCAATCGCCAATGCCCAAAAGTGCGGTGGTGTCCACGCAAAAATGATCATTACCAATAACCAAGGCTCAGCACCGAGTTGGCCAGTCTCACTGACCCAACCTAACAATGGGGGCATTGCTCCCGCTAGCCCTCCTATTACTATGTTTTGAGGTGTTGCGCGCTTTAATAATAACGTATAAACCACGGCATAACCGAATAATGCAGCTAAGGTGAGAAGCGCGCACAGTTGATTGGCGAAAATTGTTAAAAGAGCATAACCGGAAACTGCCAAGCTTATCGCAAAAATTAGAGCTGATGATACAGAAACAGAGTCTGTCGCTAACGGCCGGTTTCGTGTTCGCGCCATCTTTTTATCTATTTCTCTATCTACTATATGATTTACAGCTGCTGCACTACTTGAGAGTAAACCAATGCCAAATAAGCTCATGAATTGTGCCAATAATGTTTTATCACTTTGTGGTGCTAACATCATCCCGACCCACGCAGTGATCACCAACATACATACTACTTTGAACTTACACATGCCAAAATAAGCTTTGAATAGCGTAGTTGCTTTTTGGAGCTCTGGAAAATTAGTTAATTGATACATACTTTCCCCCAACTTTTTGCGCCAGACTGATAAAAAAGCACAATCTAACCATTGCTAATAACACCATAGCCGCCATGAAATTATGGAATAGTGTCAACAGTAGAGGAAACTGGAAATGTACTATTGCAGCCCCCACCAAAACTTGTATAGAGACTAAAGCTAAGACGACAAGCGCTGAGCGTCTGAGTATTTGATTCTGACTAACTTTGAGCAACGGCCAGCACGCTGCAAGTAGCATTAAAACAGTAGTGACTGCCCACACCCTATGGATGAAGTGAATAGATACTCTAGATTCGAACGGTAGCACTCCAAACTCGTAAGTCGCTGAGGCTTCTGGAAGCGTCAATAAACTCTGCCACGAAAAAAGTTGCAGATTGTCACAGAGCGGCAACCCAGTACAATGCGGTGCAGCATAATTGGCGGCAAGCCACCCACCCAACGCAATTTGGATAATCAACACACCAAGAGCCACATAACATAAGCGATAGGTAAGCTTAGTTACGCTAGCAGTAATAGTGTTGTATTTCAGCCTTAGAACCAATAACACCAGCAATGCAAGAATACTAAACCCCCCTAGCAAATGACCCATCACGATGACTGGCTGTAAATTCATAGTCACGGTCCACATGCCGAGTGCCCCTTGAAATAACACGAGCAATAACAGCAAGTAATAATGACGACTAGGACCCTCCGTTTCTCGCTTACTAAACAGTTTCACACATGCAAGTACTAATATAAGTAACCCAAGAAAGCTGGCAAAATAGCGATGGATCATTTCAATCCAAGCTTTTTCTTCTTCCACATCTAAATGTGGAAAGTTGTCTTTGGCTGCCGATAATTCATGACTCTCATTTGGTACCGTTAGAAAGCCATAACACCCAGGCCAATCTGGACACCCAAGTCCTGCATCACTTAAACGCGTAAAAGCACCAAGTGTCACCACTGTTATTGCAACAAAACAGGTAAATACTGCGACTTTTATTCTTACCTTGGACATATTTACCTCCTAACTAGAGCGAGAGTAGTTCAATAGTTTCTTTAGATCACTCAAAAGCCCTTTTTGTACATTTCGCATTGCTTCTAGACTATCTACCGGTGCATACTTAAGTACAAATAACCCTTTATTATCAACCAAATATAGATAATTATCTTCTAGCTGGTTGAGGTGTATCGGTAAAGAAGTTGCGAACTCAATACTTTTTTCATTTTGATCTTGTAATACCACAAGCGATACTTTTTGCTGGTTTTTCCCAAGTGCTAAATACAAATTAGGTAAGCTGTCGAGTAGTAAAGAGCATTGCTTATTGCACTGCTTTGGTCGCTGATAAACAATACTCCATTCGGTCTCTAGCGCTAGCTCTGATTGACGAACCTCCTGACTTAAAAATTCACCATGATTAGTGGTACCATCAGGTATCCAGCCGACTTTTAAAGCAATAAATGCCAACAACACTGGGAGTACGAATAGCCCTATAAACCACGCTGCACTTTTAGACATTTTTAATCTCCTTTTTTGAAAGCTTCCAGCCAATAACCAACGCGGCCAAGGCAATGAGTAACCACTGCAAAGCGTAAGCTTCATGTTTTTGCGGTGACATTACTACAGGCTGATAGTGAGGCTCAGTTCCAGCCAACCTATTTTTAGTCATATAGGCGATTAAAGGTAAAAGAGGTTTATCTGACTCCTTAGATAAGTAATTGACATCAATGTACTGGATCACAGGTTGTCTTGTCGCCTCATCTACTGCAGACTTGGCTAGTGTGAACCGCTTGTTTTCACTAGATTTGATATAAACAGGTAGAGAAACTGTACCGGTTGGAAGAGAAAAAGCGGTAGGTACGCGACTAGCCTGTTGCGGCACAAAGCCTAAGTTAACAGCCAAGTGCTCATCAGTTTTGGAAATTTTAAAAATACCAATCACATCAAAACCAATCCGGCCTTTTACAACTTGGTTATCTAAATACCAAACAGCACCGTCTACAAAGCTCCCTGTTATCGAAACCTCAGCATTAATACTTTGAGTGAGCGGCAGGGGCGTTGCTTGCGGTCCGTTAATTACGTCTTGCGCCTTTTTTCTCTCAATTTTTTGCTGCAGCACATGTTTTTGCTGTGCTCTTTGCAATTGCCAATAAGAAAGTGAACCGCATAAGAGAACAACGATTAACGCTGCCAATATGGGGGTTTTTGATCTACCTTTAAAAAGTGCACCTAAATCCATCGGACACCCCTTATGATTAAAATTATTATTGTTGTATTACTACTGCTCGTTTTTTTTAATTTATTTAAAGCTATGCTGGTCATGCTCAAGTCAGAGCAACAAGAGTCAATGGCGAAGCTATTGCAAAAAAGAGTTTATGCTTCAATAGCTGTGCTACTTATAATTTGTCTTGCAGCTCAATTTGATCTTATAAAACTACACTCTTCACCCGGTGTTACAACACATAAACAAATACAAATAGACATAGCCAAACCACATCAACAAAATGCCAATACCAAGCCCCAGCCTGAAAAGCAAAATGGTTCTTAGCGGTAAAATGCCCCTTCAACACTCTGATCCATATAACGAACAGAATGATCGCGCCAAGTGTGACATGAACCCCATGAAATCCTGTAAGTAAAAAGAATGTGTTGCCGTATACTCCCGACTGCAGAGTTAACCCAAGATCTTGGTAGGCATGAATATACTCTTCCACTTGCAACGTTAAGAATGCAATTCCAAGTAGTACAGTTAGCCCCAAAAACGCCTTTACTTTCGCCCTTTGCTCCTTTTCCAAAGCTACATGAGCAAAGCTAAGGGTTACTGATGATGCTAATAGAATGATAGTATTGATAAGTGGAAGTCCCTGCCAACCCATAGCTTGAGTAACAGTTCCATCTGGTGTTGTGAGCAATGGCCAAACAGCCTCAAATTGAGGCCATAAAACCTCATTTGTACTGGCATTGTTGCTTGCACCACCTAACCACGGAACAGCAATCATCCGTGCATAAAAAAGCGCACCAAAAAAAGCTGCAAAGAACATAACTTCAGAAAAGATAAACCATCCCATTCCCTGCTTAAACGAACGATCCATTTGGGCAGAATATAATCCGGTTTGAGATTCTTGGATCACATTCCTGAACCAACCAAACAGCATATATACCAGCACAGCAATACCCACAAGCAGTAACATTACTCCACTGTTCCCAGAAGAGTTTAGCTGAATAATGGTAAGTGCAGCCCCAACAGCGATGAAAAACAACGCAAAAGCACCGACTATCGGCCATGGGCTTTGCTCAGGTACGTAATATTTTTCTTGTTCATGGTTCATATTTGAACTCCTCTTGAGCGGCTAGCATACTCACCCCATCACTGTCTTGTTTGCTAACTCGCTCTGTAATATCAAACAACGTATATGAAAGCGTGAGTTCCTCAACATCAATGGGAAGCTCCGTATCTACATAGAATCTCAAGACAAATTCAACTTCTTCTTTGCCTTTCATCGGTTGCTGATCAAAACAAAAGCAGGCCATTTTGTGTAGATACTTTGCAGCTTTCCCAGGGGACACTGAAGGGATCGCTTGCAACACACGCTCGTTATCACTCAGATTTTTTGCAATAAACTTCACATCGGTTAGCTTTCCAGGTTGAACACTAACCGAATGTTCAACGGCATCGACCTTAAATGGCGCCTGACTTTGACTATGCGTTGTGAAGCTCACATCTACTTGTCGACTTTGTGCTATTGACTCGCTCTGCCTTGCGACTTCCATGGATGGTTTACCATTGAGGCCAGTGACATCACAAAAAACGTCGTATAGAGGAACCAGTGCAAAGGCAAAAGCAAACATGCCTAGCGTCAACAAAATAAGCTTCCTAAGCAGGCGTCCATGTTGCATTACTTAATCTCCGGAGGCGTTGAAAAGGTATGATAAGGAGCTGGAGATGGTACTTGCCACTCCAACCCTTCAGCCCCATCCCACACTTTTCCAGGAGCCTGTTCCCCGCCTTTTATACATTTATAAACCACTGCAACAAACAGCAGTTGAGAAAGACCAAAAGCAAACCCTCCAACACTAATAATCGCGTTGAAATCAGCGAACTGCAGAGCATAATCTGGGATCCGCCTAGGCATGCCAGCAAGACCAACAAAGTGCATAGGGAAGAACAATACGTTCACACTAATCAAGGAGAACCAAAAGTGAAATTTAGCCAATTTGATATCAAACATATGCCCCGTCCATTTTGGTAACCAATAATATGCTGCGGCCATTATTGAGAACACAGCCCCAGTAACTAACACATAATGGAAGTGAGCGACAACAAAGTAAGTATCGTGATATTGGAAATCCGCGGGTGTGATCGCTAACATCAACCCTGAAAACCCACCTATTGTGAAAAGCACAATAAATGCAATGGCAAACAACATGGGTACTTCAAAACTAATTGCGCCTCGCCACATCGTAGCTACCCAATTAAAAACCTTAACGCCAGTGGGTACTGAGATGAGCATAGTTGCATACATAAAAAACAACTCACCAGCTAAAGGCATACCTGTGGTAAACATGTGGTGAGCCCAAACGACAAACGACAACAATGCGATCGATGCAGTTGCATAAACCATCGATGCGTAGCCAAACAGTTTCTTTCTTGAAAATGTAGGTACTATCGTAGAAATTATGCCGAAGGCGGGTAATATCATGATATATACTTCAGGGTGGCCGAAAAACCAGAATATGTGCTGGAACATCACTGGATCACCACCACCTGCAGCATCAAAAAAACTTGTCCCAAAGAACTTGTCGGTCAGCACCATAGTCACAGCGCCAGCAAGTACTGGCATAACTGCTATCAGAAGGAATGCGGTTATCAACCAAGTCCAGACAAACAAGGGGAGCTTCATCCATGTCATGCCCGGAGCTCTTAAGTTAACAATGGTCACAATCACATTAATAGCGCCCATGATGGAACTAATACCCATTATATGTACAGAAAACACAAAAAATGCGGTATTGTCGTTGCTGTACGTTGTAGAGAGAGGCGCATAAAAAGTCCAACCAAAAGCGGGCCCACCACCTTCCAAAAATAATGACATCAGTAAAATTGCAAACGCGAACGGTAGTATCCAAAAGCTCCAGTTATTCATTCTCGGGAGCGCCATATCAGGAGCTCCTATCATCATTGGGATCATCCAGTTAGCAAGGCCGGTAAACGCGGGCATCACCGCTCCAAATACCATTATTAGCCCGTGAACTGTCGTCATTTGATTAAAAAAATGTGGATCTACAAGCTGCAAACCAGGCTGGAAAAGCTCAGCTCTAATCACCATAGCCATGGCACCACCAATTAGAAACATGGTCAGTGAAAACAATAAATACAATGTTCCAATGTCTTTATGATTTGTTGTAAACAACCAGCGCTTAATACCTTTGGGAGCCGTATGGTGTGAATGTTCTTCTACGATGGCACTCATTACTTACTCTCCTCTAATGCATTTATCTCACGCTGAATTTGGCTGGGTTGAATAACATCACCAGTGTCGTTACCCCAGCTATTTCTTTTATAGGTAATTACCCCTGCGATCTGCTTGATCGTTAATTGCTTTGCGAAAGATTGCATGGCAGTCCCAGGCCGACCTAAAAGCAAAATATCTATATGCTCTTTAACATCTCCTGTGACAACTTTACTCCCTTTCATTGCAGGGAAGACCCCCGGTAGACCAAGCCCTGTAGGTTGATGGCAAGCAGCACAGTAAGCCATGTAAGCTTGTTCACCTACCTCCATCAACTCTTCTTTGGTAAGAGTTTGCTGGGCTACTGCTTGTGACTCTGCTTCTGCTTTTGCTTTTTCTTCCTTAGCCCCCTCCAGCCATTTATCAAATTGATCAGGACTCACAGCCTCGACGACGACGGGCATAAAGCCATGATCTTTTCCACATAATTCAGCACACTGGCCTCTGTAAATTCCCTCATCATTTACCTTAGTCCATGCTTCATTTATAAAGCCCGGATTGGCATCTTTCTTCACAGCAAAATCAGGCACCCACCAAGAGTGAATAACGTCATCAGATGTCATCAAAAAACGAACTTTCCTATCAGTAGGGATAACCAGATGTTTATCTACTTCGAGCAGATAATTTTCATTTTTTTCCTTAAGATCACTGATTTCTTCTTTCGGAGTGGATAGTAAAGAATAGAATTCGACGTCATGTCCCATGTACTCATAGTGCCATTTCCACTGCGACCCCGTAACTTTAATCGTTAAATCAGCTTTGCTAGTGTCTTCCATAGCAATGAGTGTTTTTGTAGCTGGTATTGCCATGCCAATGAGTATCAGGAAGGGAATAGCAGTCCAAAGTATCTCCACTTTGGTGCTTTCATGAAATTGCGCTGCAACAACGCCTTTTGACTTTCTATGTTTTAAAAGCGCCCAAAACATAATCCCAAACACAATCACCCCAATGACGCAGCATATTAGAAATATGGTCATATGAAGCTCGTATACTTGATGGCTAATGTCTGTAACGCCTTGCCTCATATTGTAAGCGCTGTTAGCGAGTGAGGGCATGGCGATTAGCACTGCGATCAATGCTACAACTAATCGACAAATTTTCATTTGACGTCTCCTTCAAGGCGACTCATGGTTGCCTTTTGTTATTATTGGATGACTGTCATATTGCCTATTTGTACATAGACTTACTGCACGACTATTAACCAATTAGTCAAAAAATAAACAAAATGCAAGATTTTTGAGAAGACTGAATTTAGAATCAAAAATGGGGCTACTGGTAGTAAAACGAAGAGTGATGAAAAATTGTGTATAAAGATCAGAAAACTAAAAAATATTGAGATATGGAAAAGTCACGATAATTATCTTACTTTCACACAGTTAGAAAAGTTAATTATTACTTTTTTCACTATATATAGTTAAAGCGAGCGCAACTTGATATTTAACGCTACGCTCGCCCTCATAAACTACATCCAGTCGGCGCTTCTGATCACACCTACGGCTAATCCTTCAATAGAGAAATTTTGATGCTCTAGATCCACTTCGATCGCTTTAAATTCCTCATTCTCAGCATGCAAGAGAACTTTCTTTCCTTTCTTTTCTAAGCGCTTAACAGTCACGTCCTCTTCTACACGAGCAACTATCACTTGGCCATTCTCAGCCACTTGAGTGCTATGGACCGCTAGTAGATCACCATCCATAATCCCAATATCTTTCATGCTCATACCATTAACTCTCAAAAGGTAATCAGCATTCGGTTTAAAAAAACTGGCATCCACATTAAAGTGGCTTTCAACATGTTGCTCTGCCAGTATCGGCTCTCCAGCTGCAACACGGCCAATAATAGGTAAGCCTAGTTGCTCAGGTTCATCCTCTACAAGTCTAATTCCACGACTTGCTCCTGGGACCATTTCAATAACTCCCTTTTTAGCAAGAGCTTTAAGGTGCTCCTCTGCTGCGTTTGCACTCTTGAAACCCAAAGCATCAGCTATTTCAGCACGAGTTGGAGGCATGCCAGTATCTTTTATGAATACTTTTATTAATTCAAAGATTTGTTCTTGTCGTTTCGTTAGAGGACGCATTAACTGGTATTCCATACAGTGGTTTATTTACTGTAAGTATATACAGCTCAAAAAAAATCGCAAATGTTTCTTTATTCAACATATTTTATACCAATTAGCATAATTACACGCTCCATTTTTGAGGCGAGAAAACCTTGTAGATAACACCACTACTGTATCCACTATCAACGAGGTACCTACATCCATTTAGGCAAGGCGAAACTTTTCTATTTATTTGTTCTAAATGAGAAATTTTTAACACTATTAGCGTCAGATCTGTTCCTGCTAATTGAGCACGTATTAAGACTAATTGCTATTAAGCGTAAGCGAAAACAAGCAAAGACTGACTCTGTGTTCTTTTCATTACAAGCTATCGGCGCTCCCACAATGCTGCTCAGTGCTGATGCTATTGTAGGAGTGAGCTTGCCTCGCGATGTGTTGATTGCTTGTGATATGTTCTTTTCAAATCCCACATAGCAAAAAAACCGCTGCATTGCTGCAACGGGTTTGACGTACATGGAGGTACTAATGTCGATTAGAGCCATGGATGAATACTGTTAATCGACCTTCAATGAGGTCCTAGCTCGCTACGAAGTAGGATGTTTTATTCTTTTTGTTTGGGGAGCCCAACAGCTCGGCGGGTAAACCACCTCCGACCACGCAGCTCAGTGCTGATGCTGTGGTAGGAGCGAGTTTACCTCGCGAGGTTTTATATCTCAAATCTCTATGCCCCACATAGCAAAAAACCCGTCGCATTGCTGCAACGGGTTTGACGTACATGGATGTACTAATGTCGATTAGAATCATGGATGAATGCTGTTAATCGACCTTTAATAAGGCCTTGGCTCGCTACGAAGTAGGATGTTCTACTTTCACATGGGAAGCCCACACTATCATTGACCGGGGCCGACCCTTCGCGGGGCTCGCCTTCGAGCTGTTTTGTTTCACTTCTGAGTTTGGGTGACAAGAAACCGAAGCAACGCTTCGCAGTTCGGGGAAATGAGCGCATGGATAAGCGAAGGGGAGATACTACATGGTAGTACTTTACTTCAAATGCAAAAAACCCGTCGCATTGCTGCAACGGGTTTCTTTTATTTGGCCCTGACGATGTTCTACTTTCACATGGGAAGCC
>NZ_QNQN01000052.1:0-67162 GCF_004103285.1 Pseudoalteromonas sp. A757 | reverse complement strand
CGTTAGGACTAAAATACACAGAAAACTGTGACCAAACGTTAAATACTTTTTCATAAAGTAAACCATAAAATAATATATTAGATAGCCGTAATTACAGGATTATCTGAACTACCAGAAATTCTATAACCAAGGATACTAGCCAGTTGAGAGACTTCTTCGATCACAAAGGTTCCATTTTCCACATCAGACAAAACACCTAATTTTGAAAGCAGGTTCGTTTTGTTATTCTCCAATATATACTTGATGGCTTCATCTCTTTCATACTGCCCCATTTTAACATTAAAGTTTAATTCAATTATTTTATCTTTATCTGATGATAAGGCGCGTTTTAATTTTATATAACGTTCAGCAATAGCGAGATACTCATCCCCTAATCCAACATTTGAATAATTTGATTTGATGTAATCAAAGTCAGCTATTTCAGCTAGCCCTAATAACGTTAATAACTTACTATCGAAGCCAAAGTCGTCTCCAATTGACTGATTTAGCGCTTTTGATAGTTGAGCAATTGCATCAGGATCATTTTGAGCGGATAGTTTACCAAATGCCCAGCTCGCGGGACCTCTAAAAATAGGATGAACGCTTTCATCTGCCATTAAACTAATTCTTGATTTAACACTAGCTTTAGGATGAAGCGTAAAATACATGAGTGTTTCTCGAAGCCGTATACCACCAGCTTCGTCACTGTTAATATAGTCAGAGTAAAATTGAGAGGATATTGCTGTAGGCCCTGCAAGGAGAATATTTATCATGATACTTTTTTGTACTAGTGATAAACTACTTGTACCTTCTGATAAATCAATCATTTCTTGCTGAAGTGCCGAGTACAATTTTGCTTGATTAACATGATTTGCTAGAGCATTTTTACAGCTAAATATTGCCTCTTTAAGCAGCTCAGCGTCATTTGGCAGTGGGTTAAGGGAGTTAAAATCAACCTCAAATTTATTTAATTTAACAACAATTCCAGGTACTTTATTCAAGCCAAGATCTGAAAGATGTGGCAACTCTCGAATTTCATCTTCTACCTTTTTAATTTCAATCAAGCTAAGTGCATTAACAGAAAAGCTAAACAAGGCAAACAAAAAACCAAAAGACACTGTCTTTATAATTCTATCAAACACAGTAGTAAAATCCTTTAAACCCATATAGGGTACGGCATAATATACAACAAATGAAATTTGTCAACGCAATGTTATCAACTAAATTATAAATTAAGGTCTTTAATTACAAAGTAAGAGGTAATTACATCTCAAAACAAAAAAATGACAGCGATGTCATTATAAAGCAGAAGAATAATCGATATTTTTTAGTCACATCTAAATATAAATATGATTTATACACTTCGTTACAAACCACATGCAAAACTGCCCAAAAAGTCCAGTCATCATAGTTACACTGAGGGGAAAACAAACCAATAGCTATTCTTACGTTATTCATCTATATTGGGAACATGCATTTGATGCGAACAATTCTTATGTAGTAGGAGAGCTAACATGGATCCAGTCACACTTATTTTTGATTACCTTTTTACCATCCAAGCGTTTTTATTGATTTTCGTTATTGTGGTACTAAAAGGGAGTATCAAATTTGTCCCGCAGAACCGTGCGTGGATTATTGAACGTTTCGGCAAGTATCAATCCACTAAAGAAGCCGGCCTAAACTTTATTCTGCCATTTATCGACCGCGTAGCGGCCGATAGGAGCTTAAAGGAGCAAGCGGTTGATGTCCCATCTCAATCAGCCATAACTAAAGACAATATTTCATTGATTGTTGATGGTGTACTTTATTTTAGAGTGTTAGATCCGTATAAAGCGACTTACGGTGTTGACGATTATATCTTCGCGGTGACTCAGCTCGCGCAAACCACCATGCGTAGCGAACTGGGTAAAATGGAGTTGGATAAAACCTTTGAAGAGCGAGATTTACTTAATACCAACATCGTCGCCGCCATCAACTCAGCTTCTGATCCTTGGGGCATCCAAGTACTGCGCTACGAGATTAAAGACATTGTGCCACCAAACTCTGTAATGGAAGCAATGGAAGCACAAATGAAGGCTGAGCGTGTGAAACGAGCTCAAATACTAGAGTCAGAGGGTGACCGTCAAGCCGCTATCAACGTCGCGGAAGGTAAGAAGCAAGCGCAGGTGCTTGCAGCTGAAGCCGAAAAGGCAGAGCAGATCCTAAGAGCTGAAGGTGAAGCAAAAGCGATTATTGCCGTTGCAGACGCACAAGCCGAAGCCCTTCGTAAAGTCGGTGAAGCCGCAAATACCGAAGAAGGCCAAAAAGCCATCCAGCTTGACTTAGCAACAAAAGCCATAGCAGCAAAAGAAGCAATAGCCAAAGAATCTTCTGTGGTATTGCTACCAGACAATGGTACAGACGCAAGTTCGCTTGTGGCACAAGGCATGTCTATTATTAATACGTTAAATAAAAAGCAAGGGTAACGCCTATGGCCTTTTTACTTGAGCATTTAGCACAAACCTTAGTAGTACTAGGAATTGCTTGCCTAATTGTTGAGGTTGCTGTGCTTGGTTTTGCCACCTTTGTACTGTTCTTTTTAGGTCTGTCTCTGGTGATAAGTGGCGGCTTAATGTATGCAGGTATGCTTGACCAAACTTGGCTGACTGCACTTTGGTTTAATGCGTTAGTCACGACATTACTGGCTGTGTTTTTATGGAAACCACTAAGACGCATGCAAGATGTCACAGACGACAAAGAAGTAACCAGTGATTTTGCTGAGCTTACCTTTACGCTGGAAAAAGACTTGAATGCAGAAAGTCGTATTTTTCATACCTATTCTGGTATTGCGTGGCAACTAAAAAGTAAACAACCTATTACTGCAGGAACGCAAGTCAAAGTGGTTAAAAAAGAGGTTGGAGCGTTTTGGGTAGAGCCAAATTAGGCTTGTCTATGAATTAAGGATTAAGCTAATACCTGTTAGTCTTAATTCTTGCTCTATTTAAAGGAGCAAGTCTGACGCTAACTGCATTAAATTTTTTATTTAGAACAGCTAAATAGCAAAATTTTTCCTTGCCTACATGGATGTAAGCAAGCAAATTCACCTCCAATAGCTGACTATTGGAGGTGAATTCAATGCTGTTAGCGCTAGAACTGGCTGCTAGTAAGGCATCAATCATTCGCAGATC
This sequence comes from Pseudoalteromonas sp. A757, assembly GCF_004103285.1. Classification (NCBI taxonomy): domain Bacteria; kingdom Pseudomonadati; phylum Pseudomonadota; class Gammaproteobacteria; order Alteromonadales; family Pseudoalteromonadaceae; genus Pseudoalteromonas; species Pseudoalteromonas sp. A757. Next base: position 64,016 of record NZ_QNQN01000052.1, on the reverse strand, counting down.
AGATTAGTTAAGCCTTGGTACTGATATCGCTTTCTATCTAAAATCTTCTGTGGTTTTTTGCAGCTCGGTCATTGAATCGCATAGTGATTTTCAGGAATTTATTTCGCTCTTCTATTACGTGAATATCCATTCCCGTCCTATACTGAAACCCATAGGTAAATATGTATACCACGCTTGAAGCCGCATACTAGGATGGACATGGTAAGTAAAACTGAGCTCGAATTAGAGAAAGAAATTCAAAGTCTGAAATCTCAATTAGCGGAAGCATCTTTTGAACGTGACAAGTATAAAAAGCTGTTCGAGGCGTCAGGCGACGCGCTATCCATTTTAGACATAAATACGGGTAAATTTACTGAATGTAATCAAGCAGCCGTTCGACTACATGGCATTGAAAGTAAAAGTAAATTTCTAACACTAACTCCTGCCGACATTTCCCCTGAATATCAACCATGCGGACGTGCTTCAGAAGAACTAGCTATGGAGCACGTAAGCAAATCTCTGACTGAAGGTCCTCAGCTTTTTCCGTGGAGCCACTCCAACACTCAAGGCGAAACGTTCCCTTGTCTAATATCATTGACGGCAGTGCAAATCCAAGGAAAGCAGCTCGTCGTAGCAATAGGAAGGGACATATCGGAACTACACAGCGCGAAAGAGCAACTGAAAAAAGCAAATACTAATATTAAGCGTTACAAAGCTGCGTATCAAAAAGAGAAAATGAAGTTTGAGCGCTTTGTCAACGCAGCTCCAATTGGTATCGCTGTCAATTCGTTGAAAGATGGGGCCTTCCACTATGTAAATGATGAGTTCAGTAAAATGACTGGATATTCAGTAGACGAACTAAACAATATTGATTACTGGAAGATAACACCTCCTAAATACCAAGAAGAAGAACAAAAACAACTTATTAACCTTAAGGCGCAAGGAAGGTACGGACCATATAAAAAGGAATATATCCATAAAAGCGGACATACCTTTCATGTCCTCCTATCTGGTATTAAAGTCACCGACGATAATAACGAAGATTTTATTTGGTCAGTCATTCAAGATATATCTCGTCAAAAAGAAACCGAGGAGCAACTTAAAAATGCGAGAAACCAAGCAGATTCTTTAGCGCTCAGAATGCAGCTTGCGAATAACTCTGCCCAAATCGGCGTTTGGGAGTGGGACTTAGTTACAAGTGAGCTCATCTGGGACGAGCTGATGTTTAAGCTCTATGGCATATCAGAATCACAATTTACACAAGTCTATGATGCTTGGGCGAGTGCCGTACACCCTGATGATATAGAATTTGCAAGTGCACAGCTGCAAGCTGCAATTGATGGTACCGGCGTTTATGAACCAGAGTTCAGAGTTGTACACCCAAACGGTGAAGTGAGAACAATTAAAGCCAGTGCAGAGGTTATTCGAAGCAATGGCAAAGCAATAAAAGTTGTTGGGGTAAATTATGATGTTACCGAAAAAATTGAAGCAATAAGAATATCTGAAACGGCTAGACTAGCAGCAGAACATTCCTCTAAAGCAAAAAGTGACTTCCTAGCCAATATGAGTCATGAAATTCGTACACCAATGAATGCTATTTTAGGGGGGTTACAATTGCTAGAAAACGCTAATTTAGAGCCCGATTTAGGGAAAGTTTTAGCTAACGCCGTATTTTCTGCCAAGAGTTTGCTTACAATCATCAACGATATCTTGGATTATTCAAAAATTGAATCCAATAAAATTGAGTTAGAAAGTACCGAAATTTCAATTTTAGATATTTTGGACTCTGTTAAATATGACCTAGATGCATTAGTCAGTAACAAAGGTATAGACTTTGTCATATCAGCAGATGATAGCTTCGAAGACGGATGGATTGGTGATTTAGTGCGCGTAAAGCAGATAATACTAAATTTAGCATCTAACGCTGTTAAATTCACCAACAAAGGGGAAGTTAAAATAATTGCCAGCTGCCAATCATATAACAATGAAAAAGCGATTTATTTAAGTGTTCAAGACTCTGGTATCGGAATGGATGAGGATGCGCAAAAACGTATTTTTGAGCGTTTTTCACAAGCTGACACATCAACTACTAGGGAATACGGTGGTACGGGACTGGGAATGTCAATTACTGTAAGTCTTATTAAGTTGATGAATGGAAAAATAAACTTATTTAGCGAAGCTGGTAAAGGAACTACAGTTAATATTATCCTACCGTTAGACAAGATAAAAACGCAATCTAAACCTGTACGCACAAAATCATTTACACCACCTAATCTAAAACACACTCGTATTTTGATTGCCGAAGACAATAAGATTAATCAAATTCTTATCAAAACAATGCTTAAAGAGACAAATGCAACAGCTGTCGTTGTCGACAATGGTCGGCTTGCAATCGAAGCTCTAAAAGAGCAGGCATTTGATTTAGTATTAATGGATATACACATGCCTTTTATGGATGGGGTTGACGCGATAAAAGCTATCAGAAATGAGGGAAATCCGATCCCTGTTATCGCTCTCACTGCGAACGTTATGGTTGAAGATGTTAAGCACTACTTAGAAATAGGCTTTGATGCGCATATAGCAAAACCAATTGAGCTGCCTATCTTGTATGGCGCTTTAGCAAGCTTTGTAAAATAGATCATTTCGAGAAATAACAAGTATCTATTTCAATATGGATGAGCACTTTTGTACTATTTGACACTGAGTTCGAACACCCTCAATAAATTTAAGCAGAGCCTGATTGACTTGGGGAATGCGTCACTCCGGGCTTTTCTATCGCTCTAGATATTGCTTCTACAAACGCTTGGTAATCAATAGGCTTTGATATAAAAGCGTTCATTCCGACTTCAAAACATCGTTTTTTGTCCTGCTCAAGTACATTTGCAGTCAATGCTATTATCGGAATATCTGGGTAGTTTCTTAACTTACGGATATGTTGAGCAGCTGTAGGACCATCCATTTTTGGCATTTGCATGTCCATTAAGATCAACGCAAAGTCCTGCTCTTCACAAAGCTGTACAGCCTCAAGCCCATTTTCAGCAAGAGTAATATTTACCAGCCCTAAATCCTTTAACATTGACTTAGTAACAATTTGATTGACCTTGTTGTCTTCGACTAAAAGCACTTCTATGTTTTCAGTAATATTACGACTAAGTTTTTGATATTTAGGCGCCTCTTTTTTATCGACTCCCTTTGACACTGGAAGTGTAATTGTGAAGCTAAACGTTGAGCCCTCTCCCACACGACTTTCCACTTCCAGTTTAGAGTCCATTAAATCTAGTAGCTTATTTGAAATGGTTAGGCCTAACCCAGTACCACCAAATCGACGAGTTATTGATGTATCGGCTTGGGAAAACGCTTCAAATAGCTTTTCTATTCTGTCTTGTGGAATACCTATACCTGTATCGCTTACACTAAACTTTAATGTTGCGTTGCTTGCATCTTGCTTTTGAAGATCCACTCGCAACTTCACTGTTCCCTGCTCAGTAAACTTTATCGCATTACTAAGTAAATTGAGCAGCACCTGTTTAAGCCGGATGACATCCCCATCAAAAACACGTAAGTTGGCAGGCACCGTATTCATGATTGTTAGCTCCGCCGAAGACGACTTATTCAGCGTTTTTCCTGTCTGCTCGAGTTCATATAAAAGTTTCTCTATCTCAAATGGTTGCGACTCAAGCTCAATTTTTCCAGCCTCAATTTTACTTAAATCAAGAATATCATTTAAGATAACCAATAGACTTTTTCCCGAAGAGTCCACCAGTTCAAGCATGTCCATTTGATTTTTGTTCAGACCCGTGTTTCTTAGCTGCCTTACCATGCCTAAGATACCATTCATTGGTGTGCGGATCTCATGGCTCATATTCGCTAAGAAATCAGATTTTATTTTCGACGTGTGTTCAGCGACCCGCTTCGCTTCGATAAGCGCTTCACTTAACAATTTAAACTGATTTGCAGCATTAGCTAACGTACCAATTTCATCTTTTCGATCAAGATCCTTTATCTCATCCGATAAGTCACCTTCAATACAATGTTGAAAATTCTTAGTAAGGCGCTTAATTGAACGGATAATATGAAAGTGAAAGAATAAAACAAAAAATACTAAAAAGAGTATCCCCACAACCATCGCTGATTTTATCATTCTGTCGAATTCTAAGATCTTTGCCTCTGCAGTGTTTCGTATATTATCCAGCCTAGTTAAGGAGTCGGCTCTTAATTTATCTACCAAATTTGAGAACTCTACTGCATCACCAGCCATTACAACGTTAACTAAAGTTAAATAGTTTCTATTTGCTTGAATACTGCCGTTAAATACATCGCGGAATCGATGGGATAGCGCCTGTAATTTAGTCACGTTTTCATCACTCAACTCTTTACCTATCAGTAGCCTGCGATCTATCTCTGCCAAACCATCAAACACTGCTTTTTTCTTCTTGTAATCTTTCTGTGTTAAGTACAGATTTGCATCTCGGTAAAGTGTCATCCATAAATCCAATATCTGATATATCGTGATCTTCTTTTGACTGATGTCATCACCAGCTAACTGTGGTCTTAAATAAGCTTCAGCTTTTGTAAACACCTCTGGTAACTGAGTTTCAAGCAAATGTTTTCTTTCTTGATAACGCTGCATAAGCACACTTAAGTTACTACCATACCTATTTACAATTTCTAGCAGAAAATCTATAAGCCGCTTTTCTTCTTCACTTGGTACCTTTGCCTGTATTTCTGTGAGCTTTATCGTAATTTTCGCATGATTGCTCACGACCTTTTCATAGATAGCGGAACTACCAGAACTGCTGAACACAGAAATATCACGCTGCAATTCAACAATCTCTTTGTTGATCTTAAGTACTGATACTGAGTTTTTAGATACATTCAACGTGCTCGTTAACGTATTATCAACAACCTCCACGTGTGAGCTCAGAAATAGATAGACAGCAGTAAGACTTGCAGCGAAAGCAAGCAAAACCAGTAGAATTTTGCTTGAAAGCGATCTTATTGAAAATATTGGCATGCCTCAGCCTTATGCGTTTAGTAATTCGTACCAGCGATCTAAACTATAATCATAATTTTCCATAACGGTATTCCATACAGCTATGTTAGAAAAGCGTTTGACATAACTTCCACCGTCGCGTAATTCTCCTGTATTTACAACAACTTTGCCATCTGTACCTTTTAAAATTGTCGCTGCAGGCTTACCGTCATACCAATAATCCCATTCAGCCTCAGACATTAGTGGTCTGCTACGCTCTGGGTTTGAGATATAATATCCTTGTCGAGCGATAAATGCGCCAGGGTATCCTGAAAGCCACCAATTCATATAGTCGTAAGCTGCATCTTTAACATGGCCACGAGCCTGAGATGACAGGCACATAACACCGTGCCATGCCCTATAGCCCTCTTTCGGTGAGGCATATGTGATCGGTAACCCTTGCCCTCTGCAGGCACTTACCCCAGGTGAAAACATACTTTGAATGTGAACTCTCTTCTCCAACATAAATTGCACAGATTGTGGAACCGAAGTCCAAAACCCAGAGAAGTGCCCTTTGCGCTTCTTCATTAATAAAATTGTGAAAAGCTTGTCTATTTCGTCAATAGTCATATTTCCAATATCTTTGAAAGAAGCCAGCCCCCTTGCTTGCGCGGCGAGCGCCAAATCAAAGATCCCTATTGTTGGTGCATTCACTATTGCTGTTTTTCCCGCATTAGATTCATCCAATAGCCAACCCCAAGACTCACTTTCATAAGGGCTCCCCTGTTTTATAAAATCGGTGTTGTAACCAAAGGAATCAACATTGTGTACGTACGGAAGAAAGCTAATTTTTTTTGTTACGTCGCTTGCAAGCGTCCCGTCGTCTTGAACATACAGCAGCTTGTTGGGTGCATCACCTGCCCCCACCTTAGCAGAGGGGATAAGTTTCCCCGTCTTTGTAAGTGGGTTTATTTCATGCCAGTGGGTAAGCCTTTCAATATCTATAGGCTGAATCGCTTTTGCTTGCCAAAGTATGTTTATAGAATCTGACCACTGTTCGTAAAGGTCAAATGCGGCAGGATTTGCAGCAGCTTTTTGCAGAACTGCAGCACTGCCCATTGGATAGAATTGAATATCGATTCCCAACTCTTTCATCGCACGCTGACGCAGAGGCTCTTGTAACGTGACATGTGTCCCCATTACACGGAGGGTTGTCCTGTTTCTTGCGAACACATAAGGAGCTTTAATGAGCGCAGCAGATAACGCCAGCCCTATACCCGCTTTGCTTAAAAACTCTCTTCTTCCATTTTTATTCATAACAGTTAAACGGTTTATATAACTTGTTAGTAAATATAGTTTATGATCACGGTAACCGTGGGCAATATCGTAACTTTGTTAAAATACCACTCATGCCCGACTACATTGTGAATAGCTACGAGTGTCTCAACACAAGGCGTGTAAAGAAGAAGCAGAGCTTGCTGACTATCCAGTCGCTATCACCAAAAATCTCCAATTAACATACAAAGTGCTTTGTCATAGAAAATAGTAAAGAGATCAACAAGCAATATCCTAAGATGCCCACTGCGCTTTTATTAACAGATTCATAGTTGCACGAACACACTGTAATCGTTAATTCATTGGTTTTCCTATAAAAAGGTAACGCATGAAAAAGTAATGAGTTGATTTCCTTCCGGTCCTAAACTCAGTTAAAAAATAAAACACGTTGACATATGAAAAATCACATATATCATATTTCACATATATGATTTAAGAGATATGATTCATGAATCCGTTACAGTTTTTCAAATGCCTGTCCGATGACACCCGACTGAAATCAGTTCTAATTATCAATCAACTTGAAGAAGCATGTGTTTGCGACCTTATGGCAGGACTTGAGTTAGATCAGCCCAAAGTCTCACGCCACCTCGCAGAATTGCGAAAATGTAATATTTTACGGGATGAACGCCGAGGAAAATGGGTGTACTACCGGCTTCATGAAGATCTCCCCTTATGGGCAAAGGAGGTTATTAATCAAACCGTTGCACACAATCATAGTTATTTTGCTGAGGCGTTAGCAAAACTAAATGCATCAAAAGCTCAAGCATCGTCTTGTTAGTAGCAAATAAAGACTATGAAAGTTACTTCTTTCAGCAACTATGGTGTTAACGAATAGCCAGACAAGCTTAGTTTGGTGGGTAGGATTAGCAAATGGCTTACGATGACGTATATGCATCTCTCCTGCTCTACTTTGAGCTAAATAAACGAGATTAGGAGCACAATACATTATGTTTCAGGATAACACACTACCGAACATTGATAAATCACAGTTTGATATTCCAGCATTAGACAAGTGCCTTAGCACCCAAAAAAAACATGCTCCCCGCATACTTTTGCTATACGGTTCACTGCGAGAGCGTTCGTTTAGCCGCTTGGTTATTGAAGAGAGTGCTCGCCTGCTTACACACATGGGAGCCGAGGTAAAAATCTTTGATCCTGAAGGTCTACCACAAACTGACACAGGTGATGAGAATCATCCCAAGGTTCAAGAGCTTAGAGAGCTCATGATATGGTCAGAAGGACAAGTATGGTGTTCACCAGAACGGCATGGCTCAATCACAAGTGTTTTTAAAAGTCAGCTTGACTGGATCCCTCTGAGTATAGGTGCCGTACGCCCAACCCAGGGGAAAACATTAGCTGTTATGCAGGTATGCGGTGGCTCTCAGTCATTTAATGTGGTGAATCAGTTAAGGGTTCTTGGTCGTTGGATGCGCATGGTCACCATTCCTAACCAATCCAGCGTGGCAAAAGCCTTTCTTGAGTTTGATGAAAATGATCGGATGAAGCCATCTTCTTATTACAACCGAATTGTCGATGTAATGGAGGAGTTGATAAAGTTCACGTTATTACTTCGCGATAATAAGGACTACTTCGTCAACCGCTATTCAGAACGCGTTGAATCCGCAGAGCAATTAAGTCAGCGCGTTAACCAAGGTGATATCTAAGGAGGTAACATGGGCTTATTCGAACGCTATTTGTCGGTGTGGGTAGGTATTGCCATTGTGGTAGGTATCTTATTTGGAAGTATTGTACCGGATGCATTTGCTATTATAGCTGGTATTGAATATGCGCACGTCAACTTAGTTATTGCGGTGCTTATTTGGTTAATGATTTACCCCATGATGGTGCAAATTGACTTTTCTTCACTGAAAGATGTAGGTAAAAAACCCAAAGGCCTCGCCCTCACACTGATCATTAATTGGCTAATAAAACCATTTACCATGGCATTTCTTGGCTGGCTATTCTTTAAGGGGATATTTGCTGATTGGGTAGACCCACAAACAGCAACAGAATATATCGCAGGCATGATACTGCTGGGTGTTGCACCATGCACAGCGATGGTGTTTGTCTGGAGCCAACTCACTAAAGGCGACGCAAACTACACGCTAGTGCAAGTATCGGTCAATGATATTATTATGATATTTGCTTTTGCGCCTATCGCAGGCTTTTTACTAGGCGTGACTGATATTACAGTCCCTTGGACAACACTATTTCTGTCTGTCGTCCTCTACGTGCTAATTCCTCTGGTGATTGGTGCAATCACTCGAAAGAAGCTCGACGACGCAAATGACCACTCTCGATTAAAGCAATTTTTAGCAACTATGAAACCTTGGTCAATCGTTGGCTTATTGGCAACTGTTGTGTTGTTGTTCGGATTTCAATCAAAGACTATTTTGGACAAACCACAAGCAATTATACTCATCGCCATTCCTTTACTTATTCAAACCTACGGTATATTTGCTATTGCTTATTTTATGGCAAAACAAATGAAGCTGCCACATAGCATAGCTGCACCTGCTTGCATGATAGGCACATCTAATTTTTTTGAGTTAGCAGTAGCCGTTGCAATTTCGGTTTTTGGGCTAAATTCAGGTGCAGCATTAGCCACAGTTGTTGGAGTTTTAGTCGAAGTTCCCGTCATGCTTTCACTGGTGTGGCTTGCAAACCATACGCGACATTGGTTCACAGAGTAAACGCTCAATGATACCAATTTACACATCCCTATTTGCTGCAAGCTGAGTCTAAATTGGGTGGTAATTAACTTTAATTTTTATGAAAAAGGTTGAGTTATGATAGTCATTCACCACAACCCAGACTGTGGTACTTCAAGGAACGTATTAAAGATTATTCGAGATGCTGGGTATACGCCAATTATCGTTGAATACTTAAAGGAAGGATGGACACGTAACCAGCTTTTAGGACTTTTCGCTGCGGCCGATATTTCACCGCGTGAAGCACTAAGAGTAACAAAATCTCCAGCCCGCAAGCTTGGGCTGCTTGAGGCTGGAGTATCGGATGAAGCCCTAATAACAGCCATGCTTAAGTATCCGGTACTAGTAAACCGGCCAATCGTCTGCTCACCTAAAGGCGTGAAGTTATGTCGACCAAGCGAATCGGTGTTAGCGTTACTCGATAAATGGCCTATGGGTCCGTATTTTAAGGAAGATGGCGAGCAAGTTTTGGACGAATATGGCGCGCTAAAAACAAAGGCGTTATAGGCTCCTGTCAGCACAAGCTAGGGTGTTAGCAACACTAAGTGTAATGGTAATTATCGAAGAGCTGCTTCGTATATGAACTTGGCAGCCAATTTTTCTTGGCACTGTTAATAATGTATAGTATCCAAAAACAACTTTTTACCTTAAATCCCTTTTCGTCTTGTACCTTCTCGGTTTACTCTACCCCTAACAATCACTACACTCAAATTCAGGTACAAGGTTAAACACCTCTAAACCATGAGTAGAAAACAATAAAAACAAGGGATTACAATTAATAATGATCAGGGTCGAAAACTTAAGCCGCGTTTACGGAAGCGGAGAAACCCAAGTGCACGCACTAAAATCCGTTTCTCTAGCAGTAATGGAAGGTGAATTTGTTGCAGTGATGGGATCATCTGGCTCTGGAAAGTCTACATTAATGAATATCCTTGGTTGCTTAGACTCTCCAACCTCTGGTGCTTACTATCTTGCAGACCAGGAAATTCAAGCGGTGGAAGATGAAGCATTGTCACAAATTAGAAATCAAAAAATTGGCTTTATCTTTCAAACATTCCATCTACTTACCCGCCTGACCGCACTAGAAAATGTCATCTTACCGCTAAGGTACACTGACACTTCCCCATCAGAGGCAAAAAGTCGCGGGCTTGCCATGCTAAAAAAGGTAGGCCTTGATAGCAGAGCACATCACAAACCCTTCGAAATGTCTGGAGGACAACGCCAACGAGTTGCTATTGCTCGGGCTCTTATCAATGAGCCGAAAGTTATTTTTGCCGATGAACCAACCGGTAACTTAGATAGTAAAACCTCGCATGAAATCATGGAATTACTATGTCTACTACACCAGCAAGGCCACACTATTGTAATGGTAACGCATGAAGACGATATTGCGGCATATGCCGAGCGTATCATCAGAATGAAAGATGGCGAGAAAGTGGAGGATAGCCAATGCGCAGTTATATTATAAGCATCGCCCTACTCACCTCTTTGCAGGCTTTTGCCAAACCAATTATCGTCTCAGGTGTTATTAAAGCAGGTGAAACGCAGGTCTTTCACGCACCGATGAGTGACTCTTGGAAGACTCAAATCCAGTGGATGCTGCCCGAGGGAGAAGTTGCCAACAAAGGTGATATTGTGGTTGTCTACGATTCTGGCTCTATCGCGACCTCAATCGACCAAGATAAAGTTGCACTTGATGCTGCAAAAGATGAGTACAAACGAATTGAGCAAGACGGCGCCCAAAAGATACTCGAAGCTCAGTTCCAGTTGAAAAAAACCACTTTGCTCGTTGAAAGAGCCAAAATTGATGCAAACGTGCCAAAAGCCAATATCAGCACCTACGACTACGAGCAACATCAGCTGACATTAGAAAAGGCGATTATCGAAAACCACAAAGCTGAAGTAAGTTTAAGCAAGGCCGAAACTGAAGCAAAAGCAAATACTCAGAAACAGCGACTGGAAATAAAGCGGTTAGAAGCAAGCCTCACACACAACCAAGAGCAGCTGGAAAAAATGAGTCTAACGGCCAGTAATAGCGGCCCTATTCTGTATGCTGAACACCCTTGGAATGGCAACAAGTTGTTTGCTGGCGCAACAATACAACCGGGTTGGAAAGTAGCTGAAATCCCTTCTACAGCGGGTCTGTATCTAGAAGCATGGATCCATGAAGTAGATGCTATTGGTATTAAAGAGGGTCAAATCGCCGATTTAAAATTTGACGCCTTTCGCTCCTCATCAACGCCTAGTACCCTCATTGAGCTATCAACACAGCCTGAAAAGCGCCAAGATTGGGGCCAAGGTATGTATTACCGAGCTAAATTCACATTTAACACCGATTTGCCACTACTACCAGGCATGAGCGGAAGCATCACTTTGCCAGGAGAGAAAAATGAAAGTTAAGTTGCTGGCAGTCATCATTCCACTCTATTTACTTGGCTGTAGCCAAGCCCCCCGCGATGTACATATCGTAAAGGCACAGCCAATCACTATCACAGTAGAAGCGAATGGTGAATTAGAGTCAAAAAGTCGCGCTTTGATAGCCCCTCCTTCAATCAAGCGTATGTGGCAGTACAAGGTTAAACAGTTAATGCCTGAAAACACCTCGGTTCAGAAAGGCCAAATCGTCGTATCGTTTGACGATCAAACCGTAAGAGATCGCTTGATGGAGTACAATTCGAAGTTAAGCCAAGCGAAAAAAGAGCTAGAAAATAAACAAGCTCAAGTCGAGAAGCAAGAAGAAGAATACAAACTCGCACTCGCTGAAGCAAAAATGAACTTCGATAAGGCAAAACGACGCGCAGAAATAGTAGATAACTCACGCTCAGACAACGACCGAAAAAAGGCGCAAATCGACTTCACCATTGCCACTAATGATTTAGAGCTTGCCCACAGTAAACTCGCTTTTCATCTAAACAACAAAGAGCTGAGTATCCAAATGGCAAGAAGTAAGGTTGCACGAATGGATGCTGAAGTGAAAGAACTAAAACGTGACATAGCGCGTTTACAAGTAAAAGCGCCAATGGATGGGTTAGTTGCATATCGCGCAAACTGGGAAGGTGAAAAGCCCAGTGTTGGCGAGTCCATGCAGTTTGGTCAACCTGTTGTTGAGCTATCAGTTATTGAACAAATGCAGGTAAAAGCACAAATTAAAGAAGCCGATTTTGGACGGATAAAATTGGGACAAGCAGTAAAAGTTACCATAGACAGTGCCGATGGATATGTTGTCGGTGGGACACTCATTGAAATAGGAAAAGCCTTTAGGGAAAAGTCACATCAAGATAAAAGCCGCATTGTTGATGCCATTATTGAGCTCGACAAAATCGATACTGAAAAGCTGCGACCGGGATTGACCGCTCGTGTAGAGATAGTGACAGCACAACTCGATAACGCCTTGACCGTGCCATTAAACGCATTAAGACAAAGTGCGGATAAAGTGTTTATAGACACAAATAGCGGAGAAAAAGAAGTCACCGTCTCTTATACCACACCGACGCTTGCCATCGTTACTTCTGGCATTAGTCAAGGAACGGAGGTAAAGCTATGAGAAAAACATTACTCGCAATCATTGTCCCACTATGGTTACTTGGCTGCCAAGAAGCACCTGAGCAGCCAGCGCAACTACTATATACCGTAGAGCCTAAGCCATTTTCGATCACAGTGGATGCAGAAGGCGAATTAGAAGCCAAAAGTGAAACCGTCATATCCGCGCCAACCTCCGCGAGAGGGGCTCAGACGCTCGCATGGATCATGCCTGAGTACACTCAGGTGAAAAAAGGCGATGTTATTGCCCGCTTCGATGGCAGTCAATTAGAAAGACGAAAACGCTTTAGTGAATTCGACAAAGGCAAAGTCGCACAAGATATCACTGTCACCGATAGTGATTTAACCACGAGAAAGTCCCATTTGGATAGCGACAAGGTTATCGTCAGTGAGGAGAAACACTTTGCCGAGACCTTTTCAGTTGACGATGAACGGATCCGCTCAAAGCTCGACATTTTAGATCAAATGCAAAATGTTGAATATCTCAATGCAAAAGAAGCTTATTTTGGCTGGCAGACAGAGCAGTTTTCATCTTCTGCCCTTGGAGAAATGGAATTGTTAAAGCTGCAGTCAAAACAACACGAAAGCAAAATTGCGATGTACAACGCAAACTTAGACGCGCTTGAAGTCATCGCGCCACATGATGGCTTACTTACCCTCAGTGCCGATTGGCGTGGAGAAAAACCCAAATCAGGCCAAGCGCTATGGCCTGGGCAAAAGATCGGGGGGTTACCAGACATTTCATCCCTACAAGCTAAGCTTTTCGTGCATGAAAAAGAAGCACTTGGCCTTGCGATTGGCCAAAAGGTTGAGTTTACTCTGCTCTCCAATAGCGATGAGCGCTTTGATGGTAAAGTCACGAAGGTATCACCTTACCCACAATCTATTCGCCGTGGAGATCCACAAAAATACTATGAGATCATCGCGAGTCTTGATAAGACTCCAGCCCACTTCAAGCCTGGCAATAAAGTACTCGCTACAGTACTTGTCCAAGAAAATAAACAAGCCTTACTCGTGCCTAAACATAGCGTGATCAATGAGAACAACGCATTTTTTGTTCAAGTTAAAGACGGTAGCCAGTTTAAACGCGTAAAAGTGGAATTAGGCCAAAGCAACCTAAGCCATACTGAAGTACTGGCAGGCTTGTCTCCCAAGCAACAAATTGCACTCGTCGCGAATAAGGAACTGTAATGAAATATTTGGATTTATTTACCGACGCCATTGCACAACTAAAGCAGCATAAGCTCAGAACTCTATTGACCTTGCTCGGGATGATTTTCGGTGTGGGTGCCGTTATTGCAATGTTAAACATCGGTGAAGGTGCTGAACGTGAAGCGCTCAAAATGATCGATTCTATGGGGATCAATAATGTTATTGTCAGTGCCAAGGACATTGAAGATAATGACCTAAAGGAACAACGAAAATACTCGCAAGGTCTTAATCTATTAGACGGCCAAGTGATTGTCGACGCCCTGCCCTTTGTGACCGACTTTTCGGCTGAACGACTGGTGGATACCTACCAGATATTTAGCGAATTCGGCAGCTTCGAAGGAGAAGCTGCGGGCGTAACAGCAAACTATTTTAGCCTTGCGCATTATGAACTCGCAGCGGGTCGCCTGCTAAATGCTGAAGATAGCAAGGAATATCGGCAGGTTGCGTTGCTCGGCGCAAATACCGCAAAAACCCTCTTTCCCCTCGGGAGCGCTGTTGGTCAACAAGTAAAAATCAATCATTTATGGTTTGAGGTGGTTGGCATTTTGCAAGCACCGCACCTGAACAAAAAGGAGTTTCAAGGCGTTGCATTAGGAGGCGAGCAAAGCCGTATCTTTGTTCCGCTAACGACCGCCATTCATCGCTTTAATAAGGGATTACTTGAGCCTGAAGTTACCGAACTGAAACTTGCCATCGACAAATCTCAGAGTCCAATTTTGGCATCTCAAGCTATCACTAACATTTTAACTAACCGCCATAGCGATATCGATGACTACAGACTGACTATTCCCGCTGCTTTGCTTGCTCAGCAAAAGCAAACGCAGGCCATTTTTAATATGGTGATGTCTTGCGTTGCGGGTATATCACTCCTTGTTGGTGGTATTGGTATTATGAATATCATGCTCGCAACCGTACTTGAACGAACCAAAGAAATTGGTCTATTACGAGCAATAGGCGCCACTCGGAAAAATATTCAAGTCCAGTTTATTACTGAGAGCTTTACCATCTCGATATTAGGCGGATTACTCGGTGTGGTGTTTGGTATTTTACTTTCAGAGATAATTGCATTTTACTCAAACTGGGCGGTGTCTTGGTCTTTAAACGCGATTTTCCTATCTTTTAGTATTTGTGCCCTAGTCGGTTTAACATTTGGAGTATATCCGGCCATCAAAGCTTCAAAGCTTGACCCAATCGAAGCACTGCAAAGTGACTAATCAACCTGGAGGATAGTGTTGCCCCTCCTTTATTTTAAACCTAAATGACTTTTTCTCATGCTGTTTTATGAACAAAGTCATTATATAGCATGCTTTTTGTTGGACTTTTTTTCGTCACAAGGTAAACTTTTATCCGATTTAACTCAAAAATAACAGGAAGCATTATTGGAGCACTGAATGCTCGTATGATTTGTGTTGGTTTTCGGCTTAATAAATAGTTAACTAGTTAAGCTTTGCAAAAATCGCTGACACAGTAAAATGCTGCTGAGAATGGAACTTCAAGGACAAATAATGAAAAAAGTAACGCTTATCGCGCTTTCTCTCGCCTCTCTCACTGCTTGTAAAAGTAATGATATCAACCGCGTCGTGAATGATGGTGTAGACGGTGCTATTAATGGTATTTTTGGCAGTTCAGGAACCGTTGTTTCAGCAACGAGTAGTGGTTCTAGTAATGATTATTCTGTCAACAAAGAAAAAGTGTGGCCTCATCAAGCGACCAAAACGGCTCGAGACTATGGCTCATTTGCATTTGTAAAAACGGCAAAAAATCCAAGTGGAAAAACCAGACTTAAGTTTAACGAATGCAAACATCCGCGAATTGGCAAAATAAAGTGCGAAGGCTATCTATACGAAGTTTCCCCTGAAGGTTGGTTAGTAGAAGGCGATTCGATCCACTTTGGTACACATTACTATACAGATATTGTTATCCCTGCTGGACAGTATTACATAAAAATAAAAGGTGAAGATGTGGGTAAAGAAGTCTATGCGACCGGAACCATAGAAATTGCACCATTTGAAACTAACTACATAAACGTTACTGTTCAATAACGTAACAAAAAGTACCTAGCGAGATGAACCCCGTTAGGTACTTTTTACTAGAAAAGTTATCTTGGGATTATCCCATATATAAAGACATCCTTTATTTATTTTATTTCATCTAAACCGCATCAAAGCTCCTTTTAATGTAGCCAGATTAGCTGACCGTAGCGCCAAATTTTACTATATATATCATAACAGTATATAATTCCCTGCACTTTACATCGTTTACTCGACTTCGTCTTGCACAAGCAAAAGTTCAACTTTCCTCAACAATACCCTGTAATTAGTCAAAAATAACAAAAAGTAAAATTTCCCCCTAAATTTCCAGTGGAAACATTAGGTTATACATTTGTTTATTTTTTGTTATTTATTTATTTGAAATTCTTTATTACCTTAGAGCCCGTGCTCAAAGTAAAAGCACTAAATCAGCCACACTTTTCCATCCTGATGTCTCATTCTTTGAGAGGTTGCGCTTAAGTGGGAAGGAATCTTCAATATTATTATGGAGTTAACATGCAAGGGTTAAAGTCTCTGTGCGTTTTAGCATCGGCAATCAGTTTGCACTGTCATGCCACTGAGCGGGTTTCTTTGTTCAATGACACGCAAAAAATTGCACCAACATCATTACACCAAGCCACCGCAAATAATGCTCCAAGTCATGACCAAAACTATTTATTAATGCTTAAGACATTTGCTGCGCAATATGCAGGACACTCTCTTGCATTTAGTCAAAGTCAAGATGGTGACAAAAGAAGTCATACAATCACTCAGAAATATAAGAATATTCCTATTTGGAATCATGACTTTGTAGTCCTTACCGATGAAAGTGGTGCTGTTGAGCAAGTATATGGCGACCTTATCGTCAATGTCGCAAAAGACTTGCCTAATTTATCCCCCGCATCTCAGGATCAGCTTGACGCAGCACTAGAATCCGCCATCACAGAATTTCCAGCTGAGCGACCAAGGATCTACCGACGCAGCTCCGTTGAAGAAGTCATTTACATTGATACTACTGGCAAAGCACGGCACGCGGCAAAGCTGAGTTTTTTCACCGACTTTCAGTCCGGGCCGTTTAAACCGCAGCGCATTCTATCTTTTATCGATTTAACCTCAAATGAAGTTATTTTCCAAGCAGATGTATTGCAACGAGCAGTGCATGAAGGAGGCAGTGGTCCTTCAGGCAATGATAAAGTTGCACGTCCGGATTATAAGCAAGCAGATTACGTTTCATACCCACCTAAGACATTCGTTGTGGCGATGGAAGCGAACGCTCAACAAACTTACTGCTTATTCGATGCACAAAATGTCGAAACAAGAAACTACAATCACAGTACAGCACAGGTTGACTCACCCTACCGCTACGATTGCTCGAATTCGACCCGTAACGATTACAAAGATTATCATGGTGCCCGCTCAGCACTGAACGATGCCCATCATCACGGACAAATCGCTAGCTTGATGTTTGAGGATTACTTAGGCCACAAGCCCTACTTTAATAAGAAGATAATTCAAAATGTTCACTACGGACTCAACATGGACCAAGCGTTTTATGAAAACGGTGAAGTCTATTTTGGCGATGGAGATTATCTCTTCTACCCAATGGTCTCTTTGGATGTAGTCGCACATGAAATTGCCCATGGCTTTACGGAGGAGTACGGCTCCAGTACACCAAAATCAATGTTGACCGGTCAAGCACGCGCCATCAATGAAGCGTTTTCTGATATGGCGGGCGAAGCTGCCGAATTCTTCTACTCTGGAACAAATGATTGGAAAAGTAACCACGAGACATTTCGCCATGATGACGCATTACGCTATTTTGAAAATCCCAAATTAGATGGCAACTCAATTGATCACATTGATGACTATGATGACTCCATTACCTCACACCATGGTGCAGGGGTATTTAACAAAGCGTTTCATTATTTAACAACGGCTACAGTTGACGGTGAGACCTCACCTTGGAACACAAAATATGCCTTTATTTTGTTCGCCAATGCCAATAAAAGCTGTTGGACCGGGAATAGCACCTACCTAACGGCTGCAGACTGTGTAATGCGACAAACTCATACTGTAAGTGACAAACTGCGTCAAGATGGGATAAAAAAACAAGATGGTGCTGACTGGCAAGCCACAGAATTACAAAATCATGTACGCAAAGCTTTTGCTCAAGTGGGGATAAACTTAAAAGTAAATAGTGGGCTAGAAAGTGAACTTGGTTTTGAACGTAAATTCCTAACGCTCGATTTCAAGAACTTAACGCGGAAAGATGGTCAGCAGGTAACGATTTCCAACCGTGATGGTTGGCAATGGAATTGGAACTTTGGTGATGGCAGCGCACAAAGTAGTGCATTTGAGCCAACACATAACTTTGCCACCACAGGTGTATTTAATGTAGCACTGACCGCAACAGCTCCATCAGGCCTGATTGACACTTTTGTGCTCCCAATTGAAGTGTTTGACAGCTACTGCTCAGCTCAAGGGGTAAACCATAGTAAATATTATCTTTCGTCGGTTTCATTTAACGATTACAAAAATGACTCTACTTCTAGTAATTATAGCGATTACTCTCAAGACATAATAGAAGTCAAAGATGGCAAAGCGCTAACAGTAACCCTAGTCGCAGCGCCACACCCAGATACTCAAGATAAAACCAAGAACTTCTATGTGTGGTTGGACAAAAATAACGACGGTTTATTCCATAAAACCGATGAGCTGGTGCTATCAGGAAGCAATAAAACTCAATTAACGGGTGAAATATCCTTAAGCGGCGAGCTCAACGAGAGCTATCGTGTTCGCACTATGGTGTCATTTGGTATCGTTAAATCGGCCTGTGGTGATATGTCTTGGGGCGAAGTTGAGGATTACACAGTCAAACTCGTTGAAAATAAGGACCCTGTTGAACTGAGAATCACTGCCAACCAAGGTGTCAACGTCATTAACTTCGATAACAGTACCGTTGATGCGCGTGTTAAACGTTGGAAGTGGGAGTTTGGAGATGGTACAACCAGCTCTGTAAAATCCCCCTCACATCAATATGCTAAGGCTGGTAGCTATGCTGTAAATCTAAAGGCATACGATAGATTCAATAGCGAAATTGGTAGCTGGATGAAACAAGTTCAGTTCAATACTACGATCACCGCAAGATTTACTCCGCGCAAGTCGGGTAACACTGTCTATGTAGACACCAATCAAAGCGTTATGCCTCAAGGTAGCACGGTACAGTGGCAATTTGGAGATGGCACGACTTCTTCTGTTCAAAATACTCAGCATACCTACCAAACTGATGGAGAGTACACCATTACACTGACAATAAGCCATGCCGACGGCGAAAAATCCGTAAATGAAACCATCAAAATTGGTGAGAGTAGCTTCACCCCACAGGTCAATTTCACGGTGAGCGAACAAGCAGATGGTACATTTAAGGTAACTTTTAATAACACAACAGCCAAACCAGATAATACCGCTTGGAACCCTCGTATCACTCTAGAATGGGATTTCGGGGACGGAGTAACGCACAATCAGAGTGGCAATTTCGGCCAAGATGCGGAACATACGTATCAAACTGCTGGCACCTATACCGCCAGCCTAACAATCAGTTACGACAAACCTTGGTGGGATGACTGGGGAGACCGAGTCACTGGCACTAAAAATATGTTATTGGAACTGAAACTAACCCAACCTGTTGAATATTGCGTAGCAACTGGGATCACAGACTATGAGCACATTAATACTGTGACGTTCAACCAAGACGGGCCGTTTAGCAATGCGCAGCAGCCTGGTGTGATAAACCCTAACAACCCAATCAAATTGTACGCCACTCAAAACAATACTTACCGTTTTGAAGCGGGCTATGCCGGCAGCGAAAAATTTGCAGAGAACTACCACGTCTGGATTGATTTAAACGGCGACGGTCAATTTGGTGATGGTGACTGGCGTAACAACAAATCTGAGCTGCTTATCATGGACTTTGATCAAACCAATCAAGACTTTGGCAAAGGCTATGTTGAAGGTGAGTTCAGCATTCCAAGTAATAAGTTGTCACAGCCCGTCACGACAACTCGGATGAGAATTTTGCAGTATTACGGATTTAGCAGAGTAAATAGTATTGATCCTTGCTCTGACTATAGCAGTGCCGCTACCTCGGGAAGCGGAGAAATTGAAGACTACCTAGTAGAAATCCATAAAAATTAAGGAAAATCAAATGAACAAATTTAATAAGAAGATATTTATACCTCTCGCAGTTGCGCTCGCGGTGAGTAATGCGGTAGCGGCAACAAATACCTTTGAGTCCTCAGTTGACATCGAGGTAGCCGCGTTGAAGTCAGGCCCTGCTACGTTAAACGGTCAGGCCATTACAACTCCTGATGAATTCGGGATCCGCAGATTGGATATGAGCAATCCACAACATTATCAACTAGCGAAGTCTCGCTTGAATTTAGCTGGCCGTGATGAAAGTAAATTTCCACAATTGCATAAAACATTAGAGGTTGCCAAACAACAGCAGCTGATGGCAAAGAACAGTATACAAACAACACCACCGCCAGTGAGTGAAACTGAGGTAGACATCATTAAAGAAGCACATTTCTTTCTTGATATGAACATCGCCATTTCTGCAGATACCAATGAACCATACGTCATTGTAAGAGCAAAAAGCACACGCTTTGGTGGTACGCAAGCGACCTACATCGATCTACTGCTTGAAGATGGACAAGGTAATCAGCTTGCGCCACTTGGCTCCACATTGAATGTGCTTGATGGTAAAGATACGACTGCAGTCTCAACTATTTCACTTAAGTCATTGAAAGCAAACTTCCCTAACATCGACACACTTTATGCAAGCTCCTACGTTGAACTTGAACACGAAGACGGCTCGATAAGCTCTACCATAAAATATACCGAGTATCCTTTTTCATGGGAACACGCAGAGGCAGTCTATGGCGCAATTGCAAGCAACGATGCGAACAATAAAGTTGCATCTGAAATGAGTATTATGCCCGCAGTATTTGATGGGCGTCCAAAGTATAACGCCACAGCACCTATCGATAAAAACAACGATGCGGTGATCAAGGTGTGTTTAAACCGTAACCATGCAGACTGTGATTATATGCCAGATCAAGTGGGTGATCCGAACGAAATTACCGATGTAAATATTCCATTTAATGGTGAGCTACGTGTTCCTCATGAAATCTTAGAGATCTACCCAACTACAGGTGATTTGCCTAACGGTATAGATGAGCCGACCAACATTTATTTGCAAGAAGGAGTGTACGGTGGCGCAACAAAACAAAGCTATCGTGGCATTAATAATTCAATTAAGCAGTTTTCAGACTATTTAGAGTTTGAAGTCGACACTGTGAACAAAGAATCCATTATTCGTTGGAACATCCCCCGCGATGAAGGTCGTTTTGGTAATGCAAAACTATTTTCAAATATTGCTACGGCAAACTGGTATATGACGTTTGCAGTGAAAGGAAACCCTTACTTCAAAACTGGTCGACGCGGTCCTGTCGCCTTCCAAGTTTCACTTACTTCTGAGGCATCAACTCGCTTTGGTAACTTTTACAGTGAAGTACTACCTATGATGAAACTAGGTTACAGCTGTTTAGCTAAGGGTACCCTGATCACGATGGCTGACGGTTCGCAGCTCGCCATTGAAAATATTGGTAAAGGAGATCTAGTGTTAGGTGCGCTTGCTTCAAACGCCGCAGTTAAAGAACCAATGCAGGTTGTTGATGTATCTGTAGGGATAGAAGCAATTAAGATGTATCGCATCAAAGGCGCAGATGGTTCAGACATTTTAATGACTGAAACCCACCCAATTTCAACTTCAAATAAAGGTGTTATTTGGGCAAAAGAGCTTAAAGCAGGCGACCGTATTCTTACAGAGACAGGTTCTGTAATTGTGACGGATGTAACAAAAGAGAAATACAAAGACAAAATCTACAATTTGAAACTAGCGCCTACAGCTGATTCAAAGTTTGCTGAATCTCGTAATTTTGCCATGTTTGCAAACGGTATGGCAGTAGGTGATTTAGCGACTCAAGACGAGTTTAACTACAAAGATCAGAATATTCGTATGTCGGAAGAAGAGATACTGCAGCGTTTACCTGAAAAGTGGAAAACTGACTACATCAACAGTTTGAACTAATCAAGACAGCTGGGCCTTTCTGTTTGAAAGGCCATACTTCTCTGTAAGGAATTCAATATGAAATTTACATATTCTCCATTGGCACGCGCCATGGGGGTAGCGGGTCTTTTTGCCTGTAGTTTTGCAGCAACGGCTGATCAAATAGACAATTCTGACTTTGCTACTCAAGCAAGCAACTCTAATTTAGATTCAGTCACACTAGGTACCGCATACCATAGTGAAAAAGAAGGCTTTTATGCGCTGCAAAGCGTGCTTGGTCAAGTCGATGAAACGTATGGCAATACCGAAATGGATTTTGTTGTCGGTGTTGATATGAGCTACAGCCAACTATCTAGTATGTTAGATGGTAACTTAGGTGCAGCACTAGATGTCCCCGTAATTAAAGTGGGTGTTGGCGCCAGCTACTCCAAGCAAAATGCCGCAGATAACTATACTGGAACTTATACATTATTCCTGTCACTAAAACCTAAAAAGCGATTACTGGTTGCCAATCCTCAAACCGGATTTAAGCCAACCCAAGCCGCGCTGGATTTGGCTAATGCAAACCCTGGAGATAAATTCAATAATATTGGTAATGAGTTTGTATCAGCGATTGAGTACGGCTCTCAAGTGATGATCAACCTGAAGTTCCAATACAAAAATGACGAAGATAAAGTCAAGTGGGGTGGCCAGCTTGGGGTTGATTGGGCAGGTAAAGTCAGCGTCAGCGGCAAATTGCAAAAAGTCGATGAGGACGTAAAGCGTAATATTAAAATCACGGTTTCAGCGTTACAACTCGGTGGTGATCCGACTGAGCTGTTGAAGGTAATTCCAAACCAGCTCGTCAACTGTACGATGGAAAATCCTACACCATGTTTTGATGTATTTAAAAATAGCATTAATTACATCAAAACCAACTATATCACTCAATTTGATACATTAGACAAGTACAACGTCAGTCGAGTGTTGACCAATAGCTATACCGACTCAGGGCCTAGCCTTTCAGCGCTTGTTCCTGACGATGTCTATCCAGCAAAGAGTATTCTTACCAAACTTGCACTGAAAAACATGAGTGATGATTGGGTACAAGCAATCCTTGATAACCGCCGTGCAGATAACCTGCTCAATTATTACGCAAGTGAGCTTAGTAATGAGCACAGAACCGCATTGGAAACCATTCGTGATAATGCGCTCTTTAACTCATTTATTCTCGCAGACGCTGTAGATTATTGTAAGCGCAACCCCATTGGAAACTACTGCCGCGATAGAGAGCTACAGACTCGCAATCGCGTTCATCAGTATGACCGTAAATGGCTAGAATTATAAGGAATAAGACTATGTTAAAAGTCATGCTAACCAGCACATTTGTTGCATCACTCGCAGCGACTATCACGCCGCCTGCAGAGGCAAGCTCGACTTTATTTGAATCTAGAGATGTCCTCACGCCTCAGCAAGCGCTTGGTCGTTTCCAATGGCTAGAAAAGTGTTATCCAGGGCTATTAGTAGAGGTTTCAGATAATATCTTTGACCCCACGACTCCAATCCCAAATGAAGAGAAAATCGCCAATCTCAAAAAAGTAATGCTGTATAAAAACAGTGTATTAAGAGCGGATGCTAAATACTTTACTTTTGGTGATGAAGATAATGCAAATCCAAAGAATTGGTTTGCAGGGAAGTCACCGACTACAACATGTTTGCAGATCCCTTCAGACTATCGCGTCAGTGCCGTCTTAGTTGCACCACCCATTCCAAATTACTGCGCAACTAAATCTCGCGAGCGGGCCTATGAGTTCATCAAATCGGTTAAGTTTTCCAATATCGAGAATACCAGTAGCAATACTTTCTATAGCAACTATATCGGTGATACGGCAAAGATTTACGTTGATAAAAGCTACCAGCTCACGTTAACACCCGGATTTAGTGGTACAGAAACATATCCTGAAACTTGGCACGTATTTATCGACTGGAATCAAGACGGTGATTTTAAAGATGCCAAGGAAATCCTGTTTGCAGGGGTATCAGAGCAAGCAATGCAAGTCGAGATCACACCGCCTGCAAGCGCAAAAAAGGGCATGACGAAAATGCGTGTCACCATGGATTACCTCGGTGGCAGTAATGACGCGTGTAAAGAAGTAGACTCTGGTGAGGTAGAAGATTACCTCCTTTACGTGAAGTAATAGGTGGCAACATGAATTTATATAAACATACTATCGCGGCGTTAATGGCCAGTACGGCACCTTTCGCATTCGCGGATTCGGACTTTGTAAATGAAGCCGCGTTAATGCAAAAAGCACAAAATGTAAATACATTCCAAAGTGAAATTCCAGGTCTGATGAATGACCATGTTGTGCTAGGTACAGCCTACAATAGCGATCAAAAACGCTTCTTGAATGTCCAAACTGTTGCGGGTCAAACCGTTGAAACATTGGGTAACACCCGCGTGCAATTTGAACTTGTCAACAATGGCAGTTACGACGAAGTGCTCCGTCAACTCAACGGTAATGTTGATGTTGATGTTGGCTTTCCTGTTATTCGAGTAAAAGCAGGTGGTCATTTAGCCAAAGAGATGTCATCTACAGAGTTTTCTAATACTTATACTTTTCAAGCATCACTGACACCAAAAAAACGTGTACTAAAGCCAGTAGACGCCAATCTAGGTTACACCTTGACGCCGTCAGGCAATACGCTAGCAAATGAATATCAAAGCAAGCTAATGAGCTTGGCGGGTGACGCATTTATCAGTGAAATTGAGTATGGCGCACAACTCTTAATCAACATGAAAATCGAGTACTTAAGTGAACAACATAAAAGCGAAATTGGCGGTTACTTGGGTGTAAGCTACGGTGCTGGTAATATAGGCATTAGTGTTGATGGTAAGCTTAATTATATTGATGAAGACCTCAAGAAAAGTGTGCGCATTACTGTCAGAGCTTTACAAAAAGGCGGTGATCCAAAGCAACTCCTCAGTATAATTCCTAACAATATCATCACTTGTTCGCTCGATAACTACGAGCCTTGTTTTACCCTATTTGAACAAGCTGTGAATTACGCGAAGAATGACTTTGGTGATCAGTTTAATGCGCTATCTGATTACAACGTAGTGCGTTACAAGGCAACGCCTTACGAGATCAGTTCACAAGATGTACGTCGTTTAGATTCGGGTAATAAAGATATTCGCTTTGAAACCACCTACCGTACTTTATGGCTCGAAGACCAATTCAAAAAATCGGTTAATCATGAGCACCGTGCGCGTGGTGTACTTGCGCAATACGCTAGCTGGATGACGGATGTACAACGTCAAAAAGCGGAAGGAGTCCAAGAAGCAGCGTATAACAACGCTTGGATCTACGAGCAGTATGCTAGGATTTGTCGTGATAACCCTTATGGAACAGCTTGTACCGATGCGTGGAATGACTACCTCAACACTTGTAGTGGTAACGGTGTTGGTTGCATTCGCAATTACACACTGGCTGATTTGAATATACCAGCGGATAACATGACGCAATATTTCAAGTGTGAAAATGCACGAGAAGCAACAGCAAACTTTGGTGTTGAAGAAAATCATGTCTCACTCGGATTCAGAAAGCTAGGTTGGGCACCATCATTCGTTGACGCTAACGACCCGGCTTCAGGTGTCATGGTATGGTTGCCCTGTAAAACAGCGCTCCCCACCTATGGAACGGCTTTTGAGAATTAGGAACTAATACTCAATTTGTTCATTTGGGCGAAAAGATAGTAGTTATTTTACCAGATGTAGCTATTTTCTCGCCCTTTTCCACAGCAAACCATTTACAGGAATTTATGTATGCACTTGAGAATCATACCCATAGTGCTCTGTGGCCTGTTGAGCTTTAACGCAAATACACACACCTACTACTCGCTAAATACAGAAAAAGAGCAATTGGGACAGGGATTTGAACAGAAACTAGGCATACCACTTGAATCATGCCTAGATGGTCAGTGGCAATTTCAAGGTGGCAGTCTGGGCGATTTAGCTTATCGCGGCGACTTTGACTCCGATACAATGATCAATACCATCACTGGGAGTGTAAAAGCGGGTATAAATTTAGTTATTTTCGGTGGTTCAGCTAAGTTTTCTATGCGCAGGAAAGTAACCAAGAATCGAAATTCTGCAGCTTCTGCGGTCGAGTTAACTTATGAAAAAGGAAGCTATAACTTTGAAAATCGAACGACTAAACCTACCATACTTGAGTTACTTAGCACAGATCCCAATCAAGTAAGGAGTCGTTGCGGAGATAGTTTTATTCACAATATCAAACTCGGATCACGTATTTATGTCACAGCTAAGCTTCACTTCAAAGATCGTACTAAATACGAGTGGTTTCAGACCAAAATAAAAGTGAAATTTCTTTTCTTCAGCAAAACCTTCACCAAGACCAAAGTATTTCAAGATGCAACGCAAGATGCCGTTTATACAATTCAAGTAAACACCGATGGCGGCATGACACCAGAACTGGCAAGGCTAACTAAAAATGGCACCATGCACTGTAAGACCGATAATCTAACTCCTTGTATAACATATGCCGACAGTTTGTTTAGCTACTTACTTGATGGTGGGAACTACGTTAACGACCTTAAAGACGAGCATTTGAATATATTGAAATATGAAGTCGAAGACTATGAAGATTCTGGCCATTATGATTTGGCTTACGCAGGCCTGACAGGAATATCTAATCGCTATATTGCACTATCGGCAAGACTTAGGAGTTACCAAGATCTCGTTTATGATGAAATAGAGAGATTAAATGCGTTTAAAGCCGTGTCTGACGACCCACTTGAAATTGAGCAGCTTACAGCTCGCATTACAGCCCGCAACTCTCAGCGCATTGGACTTGAGCAAGCTGGTGAGTATTGTGCAACATTGCCTGGCACAACTCTATGCGAGAACCGCATTGAATCGGCAATTGCAAACGTTGATTAAACAACACGGTTATTCCGTTATCCGCTCCTCCTTATTATTTTGTTTTCCAACCAATGAGGCTATATAGCCTCGCTTCTCGTTTTAATTATCAATGAGTTATAACGACTCCAGCAAAATGTACCGATCCCTTTTAGTTTATTGATTTTTTGTTTTTAAAGTCCATACCTAAAGCGCATAGCTATACCATTGCTAAAAAACATGTGTAACTATTGGAAACAAGTATTTAAATAAAGTACACTTCTACGCTTTCTGACTATTCAATAAAACAAGATATTAAGATGATCAAAAGCGCTATATACAAAGGAATCGTAACTTCATTGCTTGCATCAACTCTAGCCGCATGTGGCGGTGGAAGTGGCAGCGACAGCAATGATACAGGAACTGACAAACCAGTCACACCTACTAACAAAGCCCCAGTAATTGCAAGCCTAGCACCAATTACAGCAATGGAAAGAGACTCAATCACAGCCGTTGCGACCGTAACAGATGAAGATGGTGCGATTGAAACTTTGCTGTGGGAGCAAACGGCAGGAACAACAGTCGAGCTGATAAATGATAATAGCGAAACGCTCGAATTTCGGGCACCTGACATCAATGAAGCGACCACGTTAACGTTTAAGTTAACTGCGACAGACGATAAAGGGGACTCAAGCTCACAAGAATTAACTGTCAACCTAAGTGCTTACGCTCCACTTTCAAGCTTAACGATTTCTGACACAGCGCTGGCGCAATGTTTATCAGATACACATCAAGACGTAGGTATTTCAGTTGTTGACTGTACAGACTACCCAATTGCAACATTAGCAGGGCTCTCTGGTATTAGTGGTTTATCTACGGTATCTATTAAAAACGCAGAATTGGATAATCTCGAAGAGTTAGCTCAAATTTCTACGCTCACCGCGTTAAAGCTCGATAACGCGTTTGCCGAAGCCCAGGACAACTCAAATAATTATGCACATTTAGAACAAATTAGTAAGCTCAATAAACTTGAGTCGTTGTCTATTGTTGAAAACAAAGAAGATATTTTTGGTAAACAGCTAGCGTTCCAGATGTTAGATCTATCAGGCTTTGCACAGCTTCATACGCTTGAAATAGACAACTACAGTAACCAATATGAAACGATACAACTTAGTCAACTTCCAAGTGACAAGCTCACTCGTTTGGCTTTACGTACTCTAAGCATTGATGATAAAAATACCCTAAAACGCTTTAGTAACGTGCAAAGTTTATCTTTGACATATATAAACGATCTCGACTCACTGTCATTTTTAAGCTCTATACCTAACCTCACAGCATTAACACTTGACAATATCGAAGCCGCTGACTCAACAGCAATAGAAGCCAAAACAAATCTGACAACACTCGTACTCAACAGAACGCAGATTGAAGATTTCTCATTCTTAGAAAAGTTTAGTGAGTTGGAAAAACTAGGTCTTGGTAGTTATTATAATAATGCTGAGTTTGATATCGCGGACATCAGTGGTAATACGAAGCTGACATCCCTGTCATTAAACAATTTAAACGTTGATAATGTCAATGAGCTATCAACTTTTACGGAACTGCAATCCTTGTCTTTGGAGAGGTTAAACCTTTCTTCTCTTAGCTTTTTACAAGCGATGCAGAAGTTAACATCATTGAAGCTCGATCAGTTACGTAACGTTAATGATCTAGGCTGGCTAAGTTTCACACCAAACCTAACCGAATTGTATATTCATGAATTGGATAGTACCGCGGATTTTAGCGCATTGTCTGAGCTTGAAAATATGCGCAACCTCACCGTCGACAGCGATTACTCAAACTTTGCACTAGATACGTTAAGTAAAATGCAAGCATTAGAAACACTTAATCTAGAAGTTAATTTATTTGAGGCTTCAAATGAAGCAACATTACCAAGCTTAAAAACACTAAACGTGAAGAGCAGCAGCTATTCAAACATGGTGAACTTGACTAACTTGCCCGCGCTCGAATCAGTTGAATTATCAAAAGGCCACTATTATGGTAATGAAGAGAAAATCACAACTCTCGATTCTCTAGGTTCAAACTCGAGCTTGAAATCGTTCAAGATCAGCGGCTTTAAAGAGCTAGAAGATATCACTCAGATATCTCAATTTGAAAATTTAGAAACCCTGTGGATTTACTATTCTAAAGCGACTGATATCTCTGAGATAGCATCGTTAACTAAACTTAAATCATTAACATTAAAAAACTTTTCCGAGTTTTTTAGAGCTGACATGCTTGCCAGTTTAAACAATCTGGAAAGACTTGAAATACAAAGTAGTGCCATTTACTGTGATGATCAGGAGCTATTAACATCTCTCGATGGTGTGACAACAAACCTTTCTAACTATAACTGTATTATGAAGCCGGTCGATTTGAGCTTAATTACAGATGCGGCATTTAAACAGTGTATTGTAGATCAAAGGTATCAAGATGCAGTACGTAATACCTCACTCTATTGTAATGGCTCAGCAATTGAATCATTAAATGGAATTACACAGTTTGAAGCAATTAAGACTTTAAGACTGGATGGCTCGGTTAATAGTTCGTTGTTACGAGACCCTAGCTTAGCTCAGCTCCACACCTTACAGAGTCTAGATATCTATAGACTCACAGGTGAACTAACGGCTAAAGCTACACTTCCTCAATCATTGACCTCATTTGAGTTAAATACAAATAGCCAAACCGTATATGACTTCACGCTTTTTGGCTTGCCTACTACTTTAACTTATTTGGACTTGAATGGTACCAAGCTGACAAACTATGGTTCAATTAAAAATTACGCCGAACTTACTCGTTTAGAGTTGGACAATACCAACATTTCGGATCTGTCACCGCTATTCGATTTGACCAATCTAGAATATCTAAGTTTATATAGAAATCCAAATGTCGACTGTGCTCAAGTAAGCAAACTAAAAGAGTCTTTGCCCAATATTTGGCATATCTCGACTAGCTGTAATTAATATTAACGCTAAGCATTAAGCTTCTCAAATAAACACAGCCTCATTGCGAGGCTGTGTTTCATTTCCACAATCACATTCTGTAAATTGTTATCTCGACCCGCTATACTAGCGCAAAAATTTTTTAAGCAAATTTATGGCGCTCAAATCCACCATCATTAAAGCCCAACTATCACTCAGTGATATGGACAGACATGTTTACCAAGACTTTAATTTAACACTAGCTCAACACCCTTCTGAAAACGAACAACGGTTAATGATCCGTTTACTTGCCTATGCACTAAATGCGTGTGAGGGACTTGAGTTTACTAAAGGCTTATGCGCTGACGATGAACCTGAACTATGGGTTAAGAATTACAGCGAAGAGATTGAGCTTTGGATTGAACTAGGACTGCCCGATGAGAAGCGCCTTAAAAAAGCGTGTAATAAATCAAAGCAAGTGGTCCTCTATACTTATGGCGAAAATAATCAGGCGATTTGGTGGCAAAAACATCAGCCTAAATTATACGACTTTAAAAATCTAAGTATTTTCAGTTTGGATTATAGCGCGACTCAGGCTTTAGCCCGGTTAGCAGATCGCAGTATTAAGCTTACCATTACTATTCAAGATGGCGAAGTATGGGTAAGCTCTGATAGCACTAATATTGAAATCAAACCGCAGCAGCTGATGTAACATTCTGCTCTGTGTTAGATGATGTAAATCATTGAAAATTTTATCTCACTGGCAGCAATATCTGCCAGTGATTTGTTAGAGGGACTTTACATTAAAGCTTACGCCATACGGAAGTAGTGTCTGGTTGCTCACCACGGGTCCACCAGCGCGCTTGATATTCAACACCTTGATAACTTACTCTGTCGCCGCCGGTATATGCCTTATTGGCATTCCATGTGTTACTAGCATCGGACTTGTCTACCAGCTCCCACGCATCACTTTGATCGGGCTTTTGACCTTTTACCCACCATTTAGCGCGATAGCTTTTGCCCTGATACACTGCGATATCGCCAGCGGTATATACTTGATCGGCACGCCACGTGTCATCATTTGGCGGTGTACTTTGGTTAGTCACTGTGATAGTAAAGCTAACAGTTTTCTCAAATGTGCCATCAGAGACGGTTACTTGCCCTTGATAGTCGGTATTTTGCTGAACCTCAGGCGCAGTCAACGTGATAGTTGCACCGCTACCGCTGTAGTTCAGTGGCGATGGTATCTGCCATGCAAAGGTAAGCGGATCTTTGTCATCATCAAACGCATGAACATGAAGTGATGTACTTGAGCTCTCTTTTAGCGTGATAGCGGCGGGGGTATGAACCACAGGAGCACGGTTTTGTGGCTTAGCTAAAATTGAAAGGTTAAAAGTGTACTGGGGATCACTGACAAATAGCTGATTAGCAGCGAGTTGCGCAGCATCAAATACAATATTTCCGTCACTTTGTTGTACGCCAATTTGTAACGTATTCGCATGATTATTATTAAGTGTACTGGAAAATTGCGCAACCCAATGATTGATATTGCTTTGTGTTATGAGCAGCTTTTCTTGTACCAATTCTTGGCCATTACCATCAAAAACCCGTAGCCATACCGTATCGCCTACACTGGCCAGTTGACCTTGTTTGATAAAGAATCCAGCAGACGTCCAACTGACCGGCTCAGTCGGTGTAGTATCTCGTACTATGGTGACGTCGCTACAATTGTAAAAGCCTTCACCTACAACATCATCACGCTGCCAACGCGTATATAAGATAGCATCTCCTCTAAATTTACTCGGCACCGCGACCTGCATTTCATAATAGCGTTTACCATCTGGCGCAACGAAAAAATCAACATTGCCATACTCTTGCACCAGCTCTAAATCTTGCCACCCTAGGGGCTTTGAGCGAATATCCGCTTCCGGTTTGGTAAGATAAAATTGCCAAAAGCTGGGATTATGAGGCGTTGTTGCGCGAAATCTAACTTTGATTTGGTTTTGAGCATCTGGCGTTATCACGGTCCTTTGCCACTCACTCGACGCGATATTCATGCCCGCTTTATTTCTATCGCCACCAGCACAAAGTTGTCCGTCAGGAACAGCAGCCTGTACAGCTTGCAGATTAAAGTAATCGGTAACATTCGCTGCAAACTCATGCTTTTGAACAAACTGCACATGCTCAGATGCTAGGTAAGCTGCTCGACATGCCGCGTTTGGGATATTACTTCCATCTTTTGGCCACCAAAATCCGCCCTGCTCCTCACAAATAGCCTGCCTTGCCTTTGGGCTATCCATATAACCATGTGCAAATGCGTTCGATGCTGCCATGCCAAGTGCCATGGCAATACTGACTGTTAACATAGAGTTTTTCATTTTCTTCTACTCGTATTAGAGAAGTAACTACCGCCACTTCGATTAAGATTAGAATGAGCGAGAATCTGTAGTTGCTTGTCACACGAAATTCAATCTTACTCTGCGCACTAAGATTTTACTCGTTGATAAACACAACTTACCTTGGTCACGCCACTGTCCTTCGGCAGTAAAAAACAACGCTGTCATTTTTTAACAACTGATAAGCTATTGCACGTCCATGGCATGCTCGCCTTAATTTTTTTGTAATAAAAAAGTATCCAAGTTAATTTTATTATGAGCATCAACTCGAATTCGAGGCATTTTACCTAAGTAAAAATCAATAACAATAGGTGAGATTATTAATTACATTCAATACTTTATAGCTAGATCAAAAACACCTTCACGCCATAACTCTGACCTAAACACCTGTTTACTTTGACTATTACAATAATCAAAACAATTGAAATACTTTATTCCCTAATATTTAACAATCAGAAGATGCTACTCAGTGTAAAGTTTTATCTACACCGGGTCCTAAATTACATTTAATAAAAACACTTTGTTCCTATCAAAAATATTAAAAACAATCCTTTTTACGCACTCACTTTTTGTACTAGAGTCTTATAATTTGGCTATACTTTGATTTTACTGCTTACTTGGAAATGATTTTGCGAACGCTATTTACGTTACTTTTGCTCATTGTGGTGTTTATCACAGGGTTTATTATGGGTGTGTACACTTTACCGATAATGACACAACCTCCGGCGGCTAAGCACACGGAAATACTTGAGATAAGTAAAGCCGCAACATACAAAGGCCAATTCAAGAAGGAGCTTAAAGATTCAGACGCATTACACTACGCCACTGGTGAGATCTATTTTACTAATAACCACATTGCATTCGTGGGTGAGATAGCTCCAGGACCTGATTATCGCCTTTATCTCGCCAAGACATTTATTGAGACGGAAGCCGACTTTAAAGCGCAAAAACATACCATGATAGAAATAGCTAACATTAATCAATTTTCACAGTTTGTATTGCCTAAGTATCGCAAAGTTGATCTGACTCAGTTTCAGAGTGCTATTATTTGGTGTGAACATTTTGAGCAGTTTATCTCCGCAGCACCATTACAACCCACAGGTAGTAAATAAACTTGAATTGATGGTGTGACAGGCAAAAAAACGAGTCAACGCCAGCTCAGTTATTCTGTCTCTCGCTCCAAAATAACAACCATGGAATCAGATTCACCAAAGCCTGAAGCAGGAATAACAACCTGTTTTAATTGCCAGCCATTTTGCCCTTCAGCATTTAATAGCGACTGCACGTCTGGTGTCCCAGATTTAAAAAAGCGCAATTTAAATGGTAATTCAACTGTTTTATATTCATATTTTTTCATCACTCTAGCCTCCTTAAGAGTAAGACTTGCGTAATCTAAATTAAACGTGGCAGCTAGTGCCTTCTGAGTTTCCATGGAAGCACTCGCCTCTCTTTCGACCCTCTGAATGGTTCTTTTGCTTAAACCTGAAGCACCAGCCAATTGCTCTTGTGTCCACCCCTTGAGTATTCGGTGCCTGATTATCAAAGCTGCATCAATTTTCATTTTTTACACTCACATCGATCCCTTTACGTTATTAATTAATACCCTAAAAATGCAGAGCTTAAAACGCCAAATAAGCGAAAGTGTGGCGACAAAAAGGCGGCAGCACGGCCAATTAAAGGTTTTTATATTGTTTTGACGGCTCACTACACCTTGATCTCGCCGGATAAATCGCGCCCCATACAGCCCATTGCACTTTGAGGTGGGAGCTGCTTTACGCAGCGATCTTGTATTCCTTAACTAACCGACCATCCACTCTGCTAAGCAAGTAACTTCTCGCCGGATAAACCACCTCCCAAACAGTCCATTGCACTTTGAGGTAGGAGCTGCTTTACGCAGCGATCTTGTATTCCTAAACCAACCGGCCATCTACTCTGCTAAGCGAGTAACTTCTCGCCGGATAAACCACCTCCCACAAAGCCCACTACACATAGGGTAGGAGCTGCTTTACGCAGCGATCTTGTATTCCTAAACCAACCGACCATCGACTCTGCTAAGCGAGTAACTTCTCGCCGGATAAACCACCTCCCACACGGCAAATTGCACTTTGAGGTAGGAGCTGCTTTACGCAGCGATCTTATGTTTTTTGTCGCTCGTAAGCTTCGTTTATTTAACGGCCTGCGAGAGAAAATATTACCAGCCTAATCAACAGGGTAAGTTTATCTAAAAGCCACTATCGTAAAGACTAAAATAGAATACAAAGTAGCATCGAGCCTTCTGACTATAAGCCAAAAAAAAGCCACACTGCTAGAGTGTGGCTTGGGAGCATTGCATGGGTGTATAGTTGCAATGATTCTTTCCAGTAATGCGAATAATTAAGCAGCTTGCTCGTCGTCTTGCCCTAATCGAATTAGATAATCAAAAGCGCCTAAGCTTGCCGTCGCTCCCCCACCCATCGCAATAATAATTTGCTTAAACGGCGTGTTGGTTGCGTCGCCTGCGGCGTAAACGCCAGCTAAACTAGTCGCCCCTTTGCTGTCAATTTCGATTTCACCAAAGCGGCTAAGTGCAACTTCACTCGACTTTAACCATTCAGTATTTGGTACCAATCCAATTTGGACAAAAATGCCAGCCAATGCTAACGAATGAGTGTCACCGCTTACCCTGTCTATATAGTTAAGAGCGGTTACTTTATTACCATCTCCAACGATTTCAGTGGTTTGTGCGTTTTTAATAATGGTAACGTTAGCAAGGCTTTTCGCCTTTTTGATGAGCACTTCGTCAGCTCTGAGCGTATCAGCAAATTCTAATACCGTGACGTGTTCCACTATATTTGCCAAGTCGATGGCCGCTTCTATGCCTGAGTTACCACCACCAATGACAGCAACAGGTTTCCCCTTAAATAACGGACCATCACAATGTGGGCAATATGCTACACCTCGACCCTTGTACTCGGTTTCGCCTGGTACATTCATGCTTCTCCATCGCGCACCGGTTGCCAATACTAGAGATTTGGCCCTTAATACCGCACCGCTTTCAAGCGTGATATCAATGGTTTCACCTTTGTTAATTGCCGCTGCACGCTGATTCTTCATCACATCAACGCCATACTGGTTAACATGCTCTTCTAACTGTGCAACCAGCTTAGGACCTTCCGTTTTTTGCACTGAAATAAAGTTCTCAATACCCAGAGTATCGGCAACTTGACCGCCAAAGCGCTCCGCAACTACTCCTGTGTTTAGCCCTTTACGAGCGGCATAAATAGCAGCTGATGCACCAGCCGGACCGCCACCTACAACCAGCACATCAAACACGTCTTTGCTGTTAAGTACAGCTGCTTGTTTTTCGCCAGCTTTAGTATCAAGTTTAAGTAAAATATCGCTTAGGCTTACTGCGCCTTGACTGAATTGCTCACCATTTAAGTATACGGTTGGCACAGCCATGATGTTGCGCGATTCCACTTCTTCTTGAAACAAGGCACCATCAATCATGGTAGTGGTAATATTTGGATTAACAGCCGCCATGAGATTCAGTGCCTGCACGACTTGTGGACAGGTTTGGCAACTCAGTGAG
This sequence comes from Pseudoalteromonas sp. A757, assembly GCF_004103285.1. NCBI lineage: Bacteria > Pseudomonadati > Pseudomonadota > Gammaproteobacteria > Alteromonadales > Pseudoalteromonadaceae > Pseudoalteromonas > Pseudoalteromonas sp. A757. The sequence goes on along the minus strand of NZ_QNQN01000052.1, from coordinate 28,277 downwards.
ATGTAAACCTCAAAGTTCAATGGGTTATCAATACCCTTGATCAGTTCGAGATCGTCTGCCGATGCTTTAGTGGCATGCCCGCCTGAGTGCAATAATGCAAGAACCAAGCTAGTAAATTCATGCCCCATGGGTACGCCTGCAAACGTAATTTCACTCTTTGTGTCTACGCCGCGAACTGACATTTGTGGCACCCGTTCGCCTTCACTGGATTCAGATAGTGAAATTTTATCGCTCAGAGACGCTAAATCTTGCGCCAACCCTTTTAGCTCTTGCGATTTTTTACTGTCATCAAGACTAATGACGAGTTCAATCGGACGTTGTAGAGAGCTAAAGTGGCTTTGTAGTTGAGTTTTAATTTGGTTGTCTAACATATAAGGTAACCCTCTGCAGAAACTACAGTAAAAATTCGCAAAAACGATGAATTTAGTTCATCTGGATGGTTTATTTGGGAGTGCATGCAGCACTCCCTATGACAATTTAGATTTTGCCAACTAGATCTAGTGAAGGTGCTAATGTTTCTTCACCTGGCTGCCAAGACGCAGGACATACTTCACCATCATGAGATGCGATGTATTGAGCAGCTTGTACTTTACGTACTAGCTCTTTAGCGCTGCGGCCAATACCTAGGTCATGCGTTTCGATAACTTTGATTTCACCCTCAGGGTTGATTACAAAAGTACCACGAAGTGCTAATCCTTCTTCTTCGATCATTACACCGAAGTTGCGAGTAATACGGCCTGTTGGGTCACCAATCATTGGGAATTGAATTTTCTTAATCGTTTCTGACGCATCGTGCCATGCTTTGTGTGTGAAATGTGTGTCTGTTGATACAGAGTAAACTTCTACACCCATTTCTTGTAGCTGTGCGTAATAATCAGCTAAATCACCAAGCTCTGTTGGACATACAAAAGTGAAATCAGCAGGGTAGAAAAATACGATTGACCATTTACCTAAAAGGTCCTGCTCAGAAACTTCTACGAAGTCGCCACCATGGTATGCTGTTGCGTTGAATGGTTGAATTTTTGTGTTGATTAATGAAGTGCTCATCGCTTTCCTCACTGTTGTTTAGTTTGAATTAATATTGGCGATTGTTATTCGCCTTGGCTTGAGTACAAAGATAAGGGGAAGTAATGATTAAATAAAATGGATTGTTTGAATCACTGTAATCGAAAAAACTGATAGTAGCTTTTTGAGTGATCAACTAATTCAGTATAAGAGTATAAAAATATGTTAATTACGGTATGATCCCAGCAATTAAATACAGCAGAGCGTGACTATGCACCCGTACTTCAATCATATTCAACTTGGTTACTTTGGCTTCCTTCCTTTTTTAGCTTGTATCGCGTGGACATTAATGACAGGTGCGTCAAACGATGTGCTTTATGCATTTCAATTTTATAGTCTGGGGATTCTTGCTTTTATGGCGGGAAACTTATGGCGTGCGGGGGAGCAAACCTATAAACAAGCGATACTTGCCGTGATCGTCGTGATCCCTTACCCACTACTTAGTGTCGTATCACCACAATGGCTGCTACTATATCTCGCTATCGCATATTGGCTTGTATATTTTATAGAGCGCAGTTCACCGCGCTGGGGAGACTACCATAAAGACTATCAAAAAATGCGAACGGTATTGACTTCTCTCGTCTTTGTTAGCCATCTATTTATGATTGCTCAAGCACTTGAGTTAAACACATAAGTAACTTGCTTCTGAAGCTCAATTAACTATAACTAAAGATATATATCACCAAGGGTCACAGCGCTTTGATAAGAACGACTTTGCTGCCGCTGGTAATATGGGTGGCCATCATCGCTTTTGGTGGCTACATGTACTATATCGGTCATTACGAATACGAGAGCTACGAAGAGCTATTTTGGTTTGGTATCTCCTTCACTTTATTCAACTTGATCACCAAAGAAATCGCAAGCCAATTCTTGCGCCTCGCACTACTTGTGTATTGTGTGGGACTACTCCTTGATATTATTGATAATTTTACCGACGGTTTTTCCATCCCCTTACTAAGCTTTGACACATCTTTGAAAAATATCGGCTTTTTACTCATCAGCTTTGGCTTTTATTGTATGATCACCAATAAAAGAGCCAGTATTACAGAGCTAAAGAAAGAAGTAGAAAGAAGAAAGCTATTAGAAGAGCGGATGCGGTATGAGGCAAATCATGATGTGATGACCGGCGTTGGTAGTCGCCGCGCATGTTTTGAAGGCTTACAAGCACATCGCTTTGATAATCAATGGCTGCTCTATCTAGACTTAGATAATTTTAAACAAGTCAACGATAACTATGGTCATCATATTGGTGATGAAGTTTTAATTAAATTTACTCAAAATATGAAAGAGTACTTTGGCTTAGATCACAGCTTTCGTATCGGAGGTGACGAATTTATTGCCTATATTAATGCGGTGCTTCCAGATACAGACGAAGTGAGAGCGGCACTATTAAAGGGATTAGACGATTACAAAATTAACGTCAGTATTGGAGTGGTCAAAGTTGACCCAGCTAAACAAGCAGATCTCATCATCCACGAAGCCGATGAGCATATGTATGGCGATAAACGTGGAAAATCACTCAGATCCAGTGCTAGAGGATGATGCATTAGCACGGATTTATTGACAGAATCTCAATGGTGCTTAGCGCCCAGAAACCTAATCCAAATTCTACACTAACTTCTCTAAATTTATACGTTTTTTAAAGCTCAAAGAGGTAGCACTATGGCAGAATGATTGCTAAGCTTGCGTTAAAATAAAGTTACAAGGTAAGCCAGCATGTTTGCAAGATTATTTACAAACAATGAAACCCAACAAGCCTTATTAGCCGCGCAACAAGAGGTTGCCAGTTTAAAACAGGCTAATGCGCAGTTAACCTCTGAAAATGAGGCATTAAAGCAGGAAATCGTAGGTACACAAGCTGCGCTCAATGATAATACTGACAATCAGCTACTGCAGTGTGCGTTGAATGGATTAAGCCAAGTGCAGGGAATACGAGAAACTGTTCTTGCAAGCTTTATGAGTATTGAAGAAGAAAGCCATTCAATTGAGCAAGTAAACTCCGCCTTTTCTAAATCTGAAACCGCATTGCGTAAAATACTGGCTGGAATGGAGCAGCTCGGCAGCAATATGGAAAAAATGACTAGCAATATTTCTGGCTTATCACAGATGGCTGATAGCATTAATACCTTTGTTACGACGATTTCAAAAATTTCAGATCAAACGAATCTGCTAGCGCTCAATGCTGCTATTGAAGCCGCCCGAGCAGGTGAAGCAGGCCGTGGCTTTTCGGTTGTCGCCGATGAGGTGCGCGCACTGGCAACCAATACCAATGAATCCGCTAACGAAGTCTCCGATTTAGTCAAAAAAATCATCGATACAACTCACACAACAGTGAGTGCTGTAGAAGAAATTCAAGCGTCTAATATCACGCTATCTGACAGTATTGGACACCTAAACGATGAATACGAAGGGATTGTAAGTTGTTGTGATTCAATGAAAGACACCATTTTGGTCTCTACTACTCAAACCTTTATCCAGACCGTAAAGCTTGATCATGTCGTTTGGAAAGGAGACGTATACAACGTGATTATTGGTAATAGCCATAAAAATATCAGCGACTTTGCCGATCATACGATGTGCCGCTTAGGTAAGTGGTTTGGTGGCGATGGCGCCCAAAAGTTTGGCGGTCACAACGCGTTTAAACGCCTAGAAGCTCCGCATAAAGAAGTCCATAGAGCTGGTGTAGAAGCAATGAAAAAGTTTAAAGCAGGCGATTCTCAAGGCGCAGTTAAACAGCTTAACCAAATGGAACATGCCAGCGTTGAAGTAATGGACTTACTCGATCAACTAGGGCATTGATAAGAAGCACTACAGGGCTTTTCAATTTACCCGCTTAACGTAAAGGAAATCAATGCAAGACCACACGAAACGACTGATAAGCTGTATTTTCCTTTCAACATTCGCGGGTATTGCTATTTTTACCGCAGTTGCACATCTTTCATGTATTTATTTGGGTGCTAGTTGCTATCGTGCGCAACTTGCCCCAACAGATATTATCGACTCCGCCATCGCTGGCACTTAGTATGCGCCGACAGCAACCGTTTTTATCTCTGCATTATTTCTAACCACTGCCGCCTACGCACTTTCCACCCTCAAGTGGATCAACCATTAACTATGCTTCGCCCCGCCATCTTTACTATTTCAACGTTATGTTTAGTAAGGGGAGCAATTACACTGCCGCTAGCCATAGTTTTCCCCGAAAAAACCACCAGTTTTGCAATTGTGGCTGGAGGTGTTTGGTTTTTGACTGGTGTATTTTGTCTAGTTGGTTTTAAACTAATAAATCCTTCAGAAAAGAGCCAATTGCTACAAGATAACTGCCTAGTTTGATAAACTCCTCCTTTTACTGATTTAGACTGTTTCATGATACTCGATAAAAACTGGCGTATTCTTACCGTTGGCGATGGCGATTTAAGCTTTTCATATTCATTAGCAAAACATTGTGCGCCAGCCCACCTTACTGCCAGTGTGTACGATAGTGAAAATGAACTTAAGCATAAATATCAAGATAACGCATTTGATAAGCTGCATGATTTAGGGGTTAATGTAGTGACTCAATTTGATGTCACTGAGGCACATTGTTGGCAAAAAGTGTCGCCGCATGCCTTTGATGCAGTTATTTTTCAATTTCCTCTCATTCCTGCATTTGATTCGTTTGAAAGCTTCCAAAACCAGACCTTGAGCGTTAACAGCCTCAATCGGAAATTACTGCGAGAATTCTTAATAAACGCAACGGCTTATGCACTTGACCCAAAGGGCGCTCAGCTCGGGATCATTACCTCAAAAGACGTAAAGCCATATATTGAGTGGAATTTAGAAGGCAGCCTGATCAACGGACTTGAACAATATTACCTCGGCCAATCTCGATTTGAGATTTCACAGTTCCCAGAATATCAAATTCGTAATGTCGACCGTGATAAACACGTAAAAGACACCAGCGGTATTAGCTATTATTGGTCTGTTAACCCAGCTCACGCCATCAAAGAAAAGCTCAAAGTACCTAATTATTTGAGTGATGATTACTGCACCATTTGTAGAGCGGGCCCTTTTATCAATGACAGCGATAAGCTCGCGCACTTGGACTCGAAAAAGCATAAAAATATGCAAAGGCATGAAAGTGCTTGGCTCAACTACCTGAGTACGTAAACAAAATTTGAACGATAACAAAAAGAAAACCCTGAAAATCAAAAGTAAATAAATCAACAAATAACCATTTCAAAAACCAAGAAAGGCATAAAATATACAAAAGTAATTGAGCCATTATTTAGACACGATTAGACTAGCCTTATATCGCCATTTTTAAGCTTGTTATTTATCTTATTGGGGTCTCAATGCCACTACTTAGCCGCGACTTTGTCATTGCGATTTTATGCCTGCTTTGCGCTATGGTCACCATTCAATCCGGTGCCTCTATTGCCAAGCAGTTATTTCCGTTTGTTGGACCCGAGGGTACCACAGCATATCGCCTTGGATTTTCAGCTCTTATTTTATGTTTGGTGTTCAAACCTTGGCGTCATTTACCAGCAAACTGGCGACCACTTATCGTTTATGGTCTATGCTTGGGCGGAATGAATATCACCTTTTACTACGCCATTGAGCGTATTCCTATTGGTATTGGTGTGGCATTAGAGTTTACCGGGCCGCTTGCCGTAGCGCTGTTTTCATCTAAACGGAAACGTGATTATTTGTGGGTTGCATTTGCTATTTTAGGGATCTTGTTATTGTTACCAGATCTTGGCGATGTCAATGGTTTAGACCCAGTCGGCGTTGCTTTAGCCTTGGTTGCTGGCGCTTGTTGGGCGGGATATATTCTCTATGGTAAGCGCTCAGGCAATGAAAGTTCCGGCGGGGTGACTGTGGCAATCGGCATGACGGTTGCGGCCCTTGCTATCGTGCCGTTTGGTATGGTTTCACAAGGTGCTGCACTGCTTGATTGGTCACTGATCCCATTAGGTATCGCGATTGGTTTATTATCCAGTGCCCTGCCTTATAGCCTTGAAATGGTAGCACTTCGAAAAATACCTGCACAAGGGTTTAGTATTTTAATGAGTGTTGAACCTGCGGTTGCGGCGTTGGCCGGCTTTTTAATTCTTGGAGAGTTACTGACCGTTTGGCAATGGCTTGCCATTTTTATGGTGATCACAGCATCTGTTGGCAGCTCAGTATCGAGCAAAGAGTGAATTCACAGAAAGGAAGGCTTCGATAACGAAGCCTCTTCTGCTCTCCAAGCGAACGAGAAAGTAAGCTGATCATCTAGATTACTTATAATCCAAAATATGCTTTTAAGCCTGAAAGCGTATTTGTCGTCGCGACGGATGCTAGGATCAATCCCATTACTCGGCTGATAACACTCGCACCACCATTACCAATAATGCGGTGCATGAAGCTGGCACATAACATCAACACACACACTATGGCTAAAACTAACAGCATCATAGCAACCGTCTGCACTTGTTCCCAAATATTGAATCTAGCATTTTCTGTTAATAAAACAGCAGCAAGCATTGCACCTGGGCCAGCTATTGACGGCACAGCCAAAGGGAAAATAGCCGTATCATTATGACTTTTGACCATTCTCACCTCTTCTTCAGGCTTACTTTCACCGAAGATCATCGACAATGCAAAAAGAAACAGCACAATTCCACCCGCAATCTGAAAGGCAGACAGAGGTATTCCCATTGCAGTTAGAATAAGTTCACCTGCAACAACAAAAAAGACCAGAATTGCCGCAGATACAAGCGTGGCAAAAAGGGCTATTTTCCGTTTTTGTACTTCGTCATAGTTTTTAGTAACAGCAATAAAAACAGGGACTGTCCCGATGGGATCTATAACAGCAAAAAAGAAAATAAATGTAGCGAGTAAATCAATCATTGTGTACTACCTTTAGCACGGTGTTCATATCTGTTCTCTATCATTGACCACGAGAAACTCGATCCAGCTTCTGACATTCTAAAAAACAATAATTAACCTGAACTCATCATAACAACATGTTTTCTAGCAGCTGTTACCCCTTACTACAGAGTTAAATCTGTTTGCAATAGACAAGCTACTGACATACAAATTTGCCTTGTATTAAAAAACAACATCTTGCTAGAGCGATATTACACTTTCAACCATGGATATTTTAGTTTATTAACTAACTTTTCATCCAGAGTTCAGGTTACTTAGTTTTAATCTAAGCGCAGTACAGCGCTTAACTTAAAGAGTTTACTGCTCAACAATAGCTTGCGTTGAAATAGCAATCGGCTCTGTCGGAGACACTTCCATATCTTCTTGCTTTTCTTTTGGAAACAAATAGGTATCAAGCCACTGCTCTTGCTCCCAAAGTACATGTAAAATACTTTCACGTGCTTTATAGCCATGGCCTTCTTCTGGCAACATCACTAGCCTTGCATTACCACCTAAGCCATTCATTGCAGCAAACATACGTTTAGATTGCATAGGAAAAGTACCTGAATTTGGATCTTCCTCTCCATGGATCATCAACATAGGTTCGTTGATTTTTTCCGCGTGGAAAAAAGGCGACATGTTGGCATAGACGTTTTGCGCTTCCCAGAAGTTACGCGGCTCCCCCTGAAAACCAAACGGCGTCAAGGTGCGATTATATGCCCCGCTTCGCGCAATGCCAGTGGCAAACAAGTCACTATGGGCGAGTAAGTTAGCCACCATAAATGCTCCATAAGAATGCCCTGCAATCGCAATGCGCTTAGGATCTGCTATCCCTTTTTCTACTAAGGTATCAACAGCTGCCTTTGCACTGGCAACCAATTGCTGCCTAAATGTATCATTTGGTTGCGCGTCACCTGCCCCAATTATCGGCATCGTCGGATCATCAAAAACTGCAATACCTTTTGCTAAATACGGCATTGGTCCCCAATAGCCAATATATGGAAATTGGTAAGGTGATTCGCGCACCTGCGAAGCAACGGCTTTATCTTTAAACTCAAGCGGATAAGCCCACATCAGCACAGGTATACGACCTTTTGATGGGTCATAATCAGTGGGAAGATAAAGATTACCAGACAGCTCAACGCCATCATCACGTTTGTACTTGATTTGCTCTTTTACAACGCCTTTAAATGCAGGATAAGGGTGCGCAAACTTAGTTAGCTGCTCCAAAGTATCAAACTGCAAATCACGGACAAAAAAGTTAGGTTGTTCTTGGCGTGACTCACGCACGGTAATAAAGCGCATACCTTCGTCATCTAACATTGCACGCACTCTTTCGTAATAAGGTTCGCTCGACTGCCAAATACGAGTTGAAGTGTTGGTTTTTACGTCAAAACGATCTAAAAAAGGAATGTTGCCTTTCTCAGATGCACCGTTGCCCGTTAAAAACAAATACCTGCCTCCAACTAGCTTCAATACTCTTGAACCTAAATCACTATTTTCATATACAAAGTTGCCAGGATCTTTGTATGCATCATTATAACTGCGCTCTGAGAACACCACTCGATTTTGCTCTGGATTACGCGGAGAAAATACTGACGAACGGACACTGCGATCGGCAAAGCGCCATTCATTCAAAATCGCAACATTATTATCGGCCCATTCAATACTCGAAAAACGACGTTCTACTTTTGCGAAAAGTTCAGGTTCTTTTTTGAATGGCGAACTAATCGTATAAAGGTGGTCATGATAGTCAACCTTCGCACTCATATCCCCACCATCTTGCGCTTCGGCCCATATTAGCGTCGCGCCATGGTCGTCACGCCACTGGATCTTTCGCGGCCCTTCTCTCACGCTATCAAAGCCCGCAGGCAGTGCGTCGGCTAGTGGCTGCCTTGTAACTTCAAATAATGGATAACCGCGCATTCCCCACACTTGCCATACCGCTGGAAAGCGGCTGTAAGGCACTTGGAATGAAAAAGGATCGGCCATCATACCAACCACTAGATTGGTAGAGTCTGGCGAAACCGAGAAGTGTTTAAGGTATGTTGGGTTACCAATTTGCTGCGCATTAGCATTCAGGTTTAGCTTAATTAACTGTCCCTCAGAATAGAACTTAAATAGCTGAATATCGTAAGGACTAGACAATAAATTCTGATAAGTGCGTGTTGATGCTTTTTTACCTGATGTGGTTTGTACGATTGGCGTTAAGCTAGATTTATCTTTTGCGCTTGGTTGTTTGCCATGATTAATAGCAATATTCGCAATAATTGCTGTGCTATCTGGCAGCCAGCGGTACGGAGTTGAAGTCACCACGCCATTTAATGTTGATTGAGTGAGCTGCTTAAGATTACGCTGCTCAATATCGTAAGTCCAAAGCGTAGCACTATTCTCTTGTTCAAGAATAAACGCAAGATAGCGGCTATCTGCACTCCAGCTTGGCGACTTGATCTTGCCTTTTGGTAGACCTGTCACTTTAACTAAAGCACCGGTTGCCACATGTTTAAACTCAATAGAACTATATTGGCGGCTGGAGGTCCTCATAAAGGTTTTCGGATTGAACTTTATCCCAGCAAGCGCTTGTTCTGGCTGCCCAAGCTCTTCGAGCGTAAGCACCCTATTGCGCTGTAACAATGCCAACCAATTGCCATTCGCACTCAATTTAGAGGTTGGGATCAATGGCGCATCGACAAGCTTTGCCAGCTCTGGCGAAGGTGTCATGTAGCCCTGCTCTTGTGCACATACCGTATATGATACGGCGGTCATTAATATGATAAATGTGATTTGTTTTAATAATTTCACTGTATTTACCTATCTTCGGCGTTTAGCGGGTGATCATATAACGATTATCGGGAAATGTGCATAGATTTGCGATTTAATGCGATGAAAACTTGATGTACACTTAGTCACTTAACCAGCCATAATTGATACGAATTAGCATGAACAACGATAAAAAACTCGCTAAGGTTACCATTTTTGATGTTGCCGAAGAGGCACAAGTTTCTAAATCAACAGTATCCCTTGTCCTAACCCATAGTGATAAAGTCAGCGATAAAAGCAAAGAGAAAGTACTAAAAGCAATCGAAAAACTGGGTTACGTTTATAATCGCGATGCAGCAGCGCTACGTAGTAAAAAGTCTAATCTTGTTGCGCTTGTTATCAACGACTTAACTAACCCGTACTCTGCTCAGCTTGCCGTCGGATTAGAAAAGCATATTTACGCATTAGGTATGGTGCCTATGCTGGTAAATACAGGTGAAGATTTTAGTCGCCAGCGCCAAGTCGTAAACACACTAAAAGAATACAATGTTTGTGCCTTTGTTATGGTGCCTGCACCAAGTACCCCACGAGAGTGGCTGGATCAACTGGCTGACTCTGGATTTCCAGTTATTACCATTATGCGTGAAGTGGCCTTTGCTAAAGCCCCCTGTATTCTACCTGACAATAAAAAAGGGACTCACCTAGCAACGACCCACCTCATTGAGCAAGGCATAAAAGACATTGCTTTTCTAGGTGGTACTCCCGAAATTTCAGATTACCATGAGCGACTATCTGGCTTCCAAAGCGCTTTAAAGCTCAATGGATTAAATGAAGCGCAACCCGCAATCGCTGCTCCAACCAATCGTCAAGGGGGCCGAGAAGCGTTTAATACCCTCATTGCTAACCATAAAGAGATAAAAGCTATCGTTTGCTTTAGTGACGTCATAGCATACGGTGCAATTGAAGCCATGCGCGAACACGGACTGGTGCCTGGCGAGGACATCAAAGTTGTCGGTTTTGATGACTTGCAAGACTCTCAACTTATGAAACCCGCATTAACGAGTGTCAGAATTGATGCCGACGATATAGGTAAGCGAACATGCCATACACTATCCGAAATTTTAAACAAATCGCAACCTGCCGTTAGAACCCTAGTGGATGTGTCATTACAGATCAGAGAATCATCGTAACTCTTAGCACTTAGCAATAAATGTAGCGCTGATACCTGTTTATAAAAAATGCAAATATTTGCGGCCAAAACTATAGACATTACTGAGAATCTGGATAGAATTCGCAGCAATCTTGGCCGCCAAATTTACCTATGCAAATAGTCTGTTGCGAATATCAAATTCGTGAGCAAAAACATCACTAAAATCTAGAGTGATATGTATCTTACTAGCAGCGCGTACCCATGATGAGCTCTGTTTGATTTTTTTAATTTCAAACACCATACTTTTTTAACATTTTCGCCAATTCGCTTCATTCAGTAGAATTGGCATTACACATTTAAGGTTCTTTTTCGTTGAATAACGCAACCTTCACAGAGAAACGCCGCTTTATTGTGAAGTTAGGCAAAATGCTTCACAAATACGGTACCCCTGCCTATCGACTCGAAGCACATTTAATGGAAATAGCCACTCACTTAGGGCTAAAGTCTTCCTTTGTTATGTCTCCGACATCGGTCACTTTTGTAATTTGGACCGAAGGTCATGAAGAAGAATATACCCATGTGGCACGTGTTGATCCCGGCGATCATGATTTAGGTTCATTGGCAGATACGGATGACGTCGCAACACGCGTATTATCTGGTGAGCTTTCAATCCAAGAAGCCGAACAAAACCTTGAAGCCATTTTGCATGCAAGTCCCCCATATAATAAGTTAATGACGGGTCTTGCATTTGCAACCTCAAGTGGTGCGTTTGCGATGCTGATGGGAACTAGCTGGAATGACGTTTGGTGGTCAGCACTAATATCGCTTGTGGTCTACATATTCGTGCTTTGGGCGAGTATTTCCAAACGCGTAACACATATGCTTGAACCTTTGGTCGCCATCGTATCAGCGGTTGCTGCTTGCGCAGTGTCTGTGTACATTGACCCGCAGGTCAACATCCGTTTGGTAGTACTTTCAGCCATTATCGTGTTTATACCTGGCTTGGCGCTGGCACTTGGATTTGCTGAATTATCGGCTCGGCACTTAGTGTCAGGTACCGCAAGAGTCATGGACTCTATTATGTTGCTCTTTAAGCTCTACTTCGGTGCATTTTTGGGGATCAGTTTAGGTTTTGCGTTTTTTGGTCAAGTTGATTTTATACAACCATCACCATTACCGCGCTGGACAGCTTGGCTTGCAGTACTATTACTTTGTAGCAGCCTAGTTGTTATCTTTAGAACAAAACTACGCCATGCAAGTTGGTCACTCGCATCAGGCTTTATCGCCTACGCAGCCAGTATCAGTTCTGCGGTTTACTTTGATTACGCACTTGGTACTTTTGTTGGTGCATTTGCAGTGGGTGTCTTTAGTAATATCTTTAACCGTGTGGTAAATGCCCCAGCGTCCATTGTGGCGATGCAAGGTTTGATTGTGTTGGTCCCTGGTTCTAAAACCTATATTGGACTTAATTCATTGATCGAAGGTCAAAGTTTTGTTCATGCGGATCATATTGGCCAACAAACCTTCTTAATATTTATGTCTCTTATCGCTGGCCTCATCTTCTCAAACGTTGTGCTGCCACCTAAAAAGAGCTTATAACATTCGAAAAGAACTGGAAAGGCAACTTTCCAGTTCTTTGTAGTTGTGAATGTTAACAAAAAATCAAGCAAAACCATTCCAGTAAACTTAACTTAAACCACAAAACTTCCAACTTAAATTATTTTATATCCATATATTTCAATTAAATAAAGATAATTAAACTAGAAAATCGTTAAATTCATAACTATTCATTTCAATTCAAGATTTAACAAACCCCGCTGGTGTTTAATCTTTCTCGAGGTCAACCTCTCAATCACAAGTAATACCAATTATCTTAATTAAGTGGTCTATTTTGAGGCGAGAAAACCTTGTCGATAACAAGGCAAAAATTTTGCTATTTAGTTGCTCTAAATAAGAAATTTTTAACGCTGTTAGCGTCAGATTTACTCCTTCAAACTGAGCAAGTATTAAGGCTAATTGGTATATGCACTCAAGGGGAATGTATGTTTCGCAATAATAAGAAAAAACTGGCTGTATTAATCAGCCAATCTTTGCTCGGCTCGGTACTTTTTGCACCGGGTCTAGCACTCGCTGAAGAAAGCAATAATCAAAAAGCAGCTAAAAATGGTGACGTTGAAGTTATTCAAGTCAGAGGGATCCGTGGTAGCGTTGTTCAATCACTCAATACAAAAAGATACTCTGACGCCATTGTCGATGCAGTAACAGCCGAGGACATTGGCAAATTTCCAGATCAAAACGTTGCCGAATCACTACAACGAATTACTGGTGTTTCAATCACCCGTAGTTTTGGTGAAGGTGAACGCGTTAGTATTCGAGGCACAGGTGAAAGCCAAAACCGGACCTTATTGAATGGTCAAGCCGTTGGTTCTGCGGATTGGTGGACCAACTCAGCGGCGAGCCGTGGTTTTAACTATACGATGTTACCCTCTGAAATCATTTCTGGGCTTGAAGTTTACAAATCACCCGAAGCCGATATTGACGAAGGCTCTATTGGTGGAACCGTGATTGTGAGAACTCGTAAGCCGCTTGATTTAGAAGCAAATAAGATTGCAGGTTCAATTATCGCACAGCACAGCGAAGTATCAGGTGAAACCGACCCGCAACTTTCTGCTATGTACAACTTTAAGACCGATGATGAGTCTTTTGGCGCCTTACTTTCCGTTGTGCGCCAAGAGCGTAACTTACGCCGTGATGGTATTGAAGCATGGTCTTGGACCTATCGTGATATCACACTTGAAGACGGTACCGTCGTCGACAATGTCTACAGCCCTGGCGGTGGTGGCTCAGCTATGTTCTCACAGCAGCGCGTGCGCACGGGTATAAACCTCGCCTTGCAATATCGTCCAAGTGAAAATATGGACATTGTATTCAATGCGTTAGACTCTACGCTTGAAGCCGATAATGAAAACCAAAACTTCCTCTGGTTACCCGGTTACGGCGGCTCACAATACACTGACATTACCGTTATCGACCACCCCGTAGTTGGAAAGATGGCCGTCGGCGGTACACTTGGATTATCTCCAGATGGGAATAACATTCTGGATGAGACCAAAGTACGTAACTCTGAGCTCAAAACCAAATCGTACGACTTAAAAGTTGAGCATCAAGGGCAACTTTGGGAATCTTCATATCACTTAGGTTACACAGAAGGTTCGGGGGGTTCACAAGCGGATCGCTCCGTTGGTTGGGAAGGTAACTATATTCACAGCTTTGATGCGTCACAAGAGGAAGACGTAAAGACCAGTTACACTGCCGATCCAAACGATGGTGATAAATGGAATTTAGGCTTTTTACGCTATGACAGCAATGACGCGAAAGATGATGAAACTTACTTTCAAGCCGATTTTAAGCGTCCAATTGATGTTGCTATCTTCAGCCAGATAAAAGTCGGCTTTAAATACCGTGATCACAGTCGTTTTAATACTAAGCACACAACGGACAATCGTACCGACTTAAACTGGAGTCTAGCTGACTACTCTAAAGCCATGCCATCTGATTACCTATCAGGCATAGGCTCATCGGGCACAACGCGCAGCTATGCAATTACTGATTCAGATAAAATACGCCAAGAAGGTGATGCGCTGGGTTGGAATTACCGAGTGTTGAAGGCCAGTACTTTCGATATCAATGAAAAAATTACCGCAGGCTACATTAAAGCGAACCTGGATGCAGATGGCCTACGCGGTAATTTAGGTGTAAGACTTGTAAATACCAAGCAAACCTCATCCGCGTTTGCAGGTGAGTCCGGTGCTGAGGTATGGACAACGGAAGAAAAGGACTACTTCGACATTCTTCCGAGCATTAACTTGGCGATTGACTTAGATGACGATTTATTAATGCGTTTTTCTGCCGCACGAGTTATGTCTCGCCCAGATTACGCCGATATGACGGCATCAACTTCATACAACCTAGAAACACAAACTGGCACTGGTGGTAATCCTGACATCGACCCATATCGAGCGACGCAGTTTGATACCGGTATCGAGTGGTACTTTAGTGACGCAGGTCTGTTTTCTGCGGTATTTTTCTACAAAGACATTCAGTCGTTTATCGAGAGCCAACCAGCACTTGAAACTCACGAAGGTAAAGAAGTGCTGATCAGCCGCCCTGTTAATGGGAAAGCAGGCCGCATTCAAGGCCTAGAAGTGGGTTATCAACAAGAGCTATACGAAGGTTTTGGCGTTGCAGCTAACTATACCTATGTAGACGGTGAAGCCAAAGATGATGAAGGTAACGACATCACTATCCCAGGCAACTCTGAGCATACCGTTAACTTGAGTTCTTATTATGAAAACGAATTCATTAGTGCCCGTATCTCATACAACTTCAGAACAGGGTATGATACAGGTCGCGACTGGCCAGGATACATTGACGATTATGGTCAAGTAGATGCCAACCTCACCTATAACTACAATGAGAATGTGGCATTTATTCTTGAGGCCATCAACTTGACGGATGAACATACATTTAGCTATCAGGAAAAGGGAGTTGAGCAGGCACTAACAGGTGTCTATGCCGATGGAAGGCGCTTTAGCGCGGGGGTTAGATTTAACTTCTAACACCGAATAGCGAATGAAACTTTTGCTGCTAAATCTGGTCTTATTAGCTGTAAAGAAATAGTTTCATGACTCGAATTAAGTCGCTTCCAAGCTAACACAGGTTCGACTTAGTAAACTCCCTGCCCGGAGTTCCAAAAAGCTGATAGCGTTTGCTATCAGCTTTTATTATTTAAATTTCCCTTATATTGTGGTTATATAGCCTTTTCAAAATGACCATAGCAACCCCAAAGAGCAGTCCGAGGATGAGTAATCAATAAAATGCGCAACAATCTCATTTCTGGGCTTATTTTTTCATTTTTTCTAAGCATGAGCTGGCTGACAAAAGCCGATCTTTACGATGCTACCCTCGCCTATCAGAATGAAGAGTTCACGCATGCATTTTCTGAATTCAATCGCCTAGCTCAATTAGGTAATGCAGACGCCATGTATAATCTTGGGGTGATGTATTTGTACGGTCAAGGAACCCAGCAAAGTGCCGCAAATGCCTTTGCTTGGTTTTCATTGGCTAAAGAATTCGGTATTGCAGAAGCCTTTCAAACTGCGCAACTCGTTTTGCAGCAGTCCGATGACCAGAGTGGTCTAAAGGATTTCGTAACACTTCAAAAAAACCGTTTGGCAGATACCTACTTACTTGACTCAACGCTTGCCCGACTCAAACAACCCAATATCATTTCTACGCCGAGTAAAACTCACGATGTATTGCCTGACTACCCTGATGAGGCCGTACGACAAGGAATTGAGGGCTGGGTTTGGTTAGAGTTTGATATCGACCAAAGCGGTAAGGCAATCAATATTGAGGTCGTAGATAGCTACCCCAAGCATATATTCACCGCTAGCCTGTTAAATGCGGTAGAGAAGTGGCGATATACGGGTCCAAAGCAAGCACACACCTTGATTTACCATTTTGCGACGTATAAAGGCGAGCAATACCGCGAAACCTTAGCCATTCAAAAAAAGGCCTACGAAAAACAGCTTAAGCAGAATATCGATGCGGCAGAGCGTGGTGTGGCGCAAGTACAATACTATATTGCTAACTGGTTGAGTATGAAAGATTACAACGCGTATCAGCTACTGCGCTATCACTGGCGATCTGAAGAGCCACAAAATGAATTATATTTAGCCGCAGCCAAAAATGGCTTGGACTTGGCACAATATCGCTTAGCGACTCAGCTTATCAATGTGGGAGAACATCGACTTAGTGTACTTTGGCTAGAACATGCAGCACAAACCATGGATATCGCAAAATATCGCTTAGCAAGATCACTGCTCACAAACGAAGAGCAGCAAGATACTCCACGTGCGCTAAAAGTACTTACCGAGGCCTCGAATAATGGCCATTTGCGCTCCACACTTTTATTAGCAAACACTTATCTAACTCGTCTCAAGGACAAAACTCAGGCCAAAACTTGGCTGCGTCATGGTCTCACCATCGATCCCGAACACCCTGAACTGCTTCTACTGTCTGCCAAGCTTACAGACAATCAGATAGAAGCCAAAAAGCTTGCCTCACAAGCATTGAAGTCGGCATCACAGCGAAATTGGAGTAGTAAAGCAATACGCTCATTCCAGCAAAAGCTAGCTAACTAACTTTTTATCTACACTGAGCTTCGTAACATTACTGTCTTCATCGGTCACCGTACTCCAGTAATACAATGTCACTTTCATAGTTGTTGATCCGATTGAATACTACCTGACTGCCATCAAAGCTTGATAATACCTGTAACTCGGTAAACCCCGCATAAAGGTGTAACCCAATTGGTTGAATTTCTTCGACCTTGTTTTCACTACTTAAATAGCGATAAAGCACCAATTGGTGGCCTCTTTTCAGTACAAAGTAGACCCCGTCTCGGTATACTGCTGGCTGGTAAAGAGATAAAGACCCACGTAACTGCTCTACATCAATTGTTTCAGCCAGCGCAGCAACTAGGTATTCCCTAACTTGTTCTTTGTACCCCACAAAGCTTGCGTTCTTCTGAGTCAGGGGTAAATCAGACGAATGAGTCACAAAAGGCTGTTGCTCACTACGCCCTTGAGATACGGTAAATTGCCACGCCTGCCACTTGGCTTCAGTTGAGAGCTTCGCTCGATAATACAGGTCTCTGCCATCCTGTGACCAATGCAAGTCGGCAATTTCGGCAAAGTTATCAACTACCTTTTTCACCTCTTTAGTAAACGAGCTTATTAGATACACTTTGTGCGACTTTGATAACACGGCGAGATATTCGTTATTTGGTGACAGCAATAGCAAAATAGGCACTTCTCCCATCGGCATCGTACCAAGCAAACTCGACGTTGGCCGAAAAGCATGTTTGTGCCACAGCTCAAATTGTGGTGCATCATTATTTTTGGCTGTCACCGAGGTATAAACAAAATGTGCGCCATCATCAGATAAAGCGGCAAGTAGGTCCATTCTAGCGGGCGACGTTAACTGCTTTTGCAGCGCTTCGCCTTGTGCATCTACAGCAAGCCGATAAAAGTTAATTTCAGCCACGCCCTCAGTGTGCGCCGAAGCACGCAAGCGCGTATTGACATCAATCTCAGATATCGCACCAAATCCGGCGTATAACAACTGTTGCTCACGACCTTTAAGAACACTCAAATTTTGTTTGGCGATAATAACCGTATCGTCTTGATAACCATGGCTTAATGCCGAAAAAGACTGCTTGGAGAGTGTGGTGGTTTGACTTTCAGAGTCCCCAAGTTGCCCCAGATTTAGGCGATAAACGCCTTGCTCTTTTACCTGATACAACAGCGCTTGTTGGTTAACTTGATAATGTGTTACGTCGCGAATAGGCAAGGCCGTGGTGTTGAGCACTTTAGGATGATTATCCGCGAAAGTGACCGCTACAGATTGCAAATAGGCCCCAGCTTTATCCCAAGACTTAGTGATAAAATGGCCCGCTCGATATTCTAGCCAAGGCGCTGAGTCTTGTGCACTATTACAGCTGCCAAGCACGCTATCGCGCGCTAGTCGCCACATTTCTATTGGACCTTTAACGTGTAACGCCCGTACTTCACAGGAAACCGGATCCGAGCGCGAATAAATCAGCCAGTTACCATCTAAAGACCAACTTGCTGACTCTTCACTATAACCGCTGCTTTTTATCGTATGGGTTGTTTTAGTCTCAAGATCATAGACCGCCAAATCAAATTGATCGGCTCCCTCAGCTAAATAACTGTAGGCTAAATAGTTACCATTTGGAGAAAAGCGCACAAAGACTTCAGCACCCGGTGAGGACGTGATCCGAGTTGCGGTGATGGGCTGCTGTTGCAATTCACTTTGCCATTGCTTGGCAATAAAAACGCCAAGCAAAGTCACCACAAGACCCATAAAAAAACCGAGCAGCGCAAATTGCGCGCCACGCCCGCGAGACAGCTCCTCTACTTGCTCAAGTAGCGTCGGGGCTTTTTTTATTTGTGCAATACATTGATAACCTAGACGTGGTACCGTTTTAATTATTTTTGGCTCGTTTGAACTGTCACCAAGCAGCTTACGTAGCTGTACTACCAGCTGGCTAACAGAGTTATCACTGACGATAGTACCGGGCCATACGATATCTAAGATGGCGTCTCTGGTAACAACCTGTCCCTTGTTAGCAATCAATAGACGCAATAATGCCGCATGCTTCGCTTCGATGCTTCTCCAAGAACCGTCAACACACACAGATAAATTGCTTAGGTCGACAAGTATCTCATTGATTAAAAAACGTTTATCTAAGTTTTCAACCATCAACTACTAAAAATTTGTAAAACTATGGTTAGGCTCGTAATAAAAGCGTATTATGAGTATCAACTAAAGGTAACTTACTCGTATTATAAGTTGAGCACAATGTCAGAATTTCTCATCCGAACAGTTTCTTGTAGCGCATTCTTTATCACAGCTGCAAGTGATGCCGTTGAGCAAAATCAGACAGCTGAAAATACCATAGAACGCATCGAAATCCGTGCCTTCCATGACAGCGTTGTCAAGTCTCTCAGTAATAAACGCCACAATCAACAAGTTTCAGATACGATCAGTGCTGAAGACATAGGTAAGTTTCCAGATAAAAACGTCGCAGAGGCGCTGCAACGGATCACCGGTATCTCACTCTCTCGAGCACAAGGTGAGGGTGAGCGGATCGGCGTGCGAGGCACAACCCCCGAGCAAAATAGAACCTATTTGAATGGTCAATATCTCGCCTCCGCTGATTGGTGGATCTCAAGTCAGCCAAGCCGAGGTTTTAATTTTACCTTATTACCCAGTGAAATCGTCTCTAGTCTTGAGGTGTTCAAAACACCACAAGCTATGCAGGATGAAGGTTCGTTAGGTGGTGCAATCAATATAAAAACCCGCGACCCTCTGCTTACGCCTTCAGGCTATGGCGTTATTACAGCCCAGTTCCAATACAGTGACTTGAGCGATAAACTCGACCCACAATTATCTGCAATTTATAACTACCATAGCGAAACTGGCGACTATGCTGTGCTTTTTACCGCAACACGACGAGATCGCAGCCTCAGACGCGACGGCCTAGAATCGTGGGGATGGCACGATAGGACATTATACCTAGGTGAAGGTGATACTTGGTATGCCACCCAGCAGACCCCACAAGATAAAAGCCAGACGTTGTGGTTTCCAGGAGGTGGGGGTTCGGCAATTTTTCAGCAGCAAAGAGAATTGCAGGCTTATACAGTCAATGCCGCGTTCCAGCTTTCCCCACGGCTTAGGTTAAATAGCCACTTACTTTATTCTCATCTAAACGCAGACAACAACAATCAAAACTTTCTCTGGCAAAGTGCAAAGTCTATTGACCTAGGCGGCGGGGTAACCGATTTACACGTACAAGATGATACTTTGGTGGGCGCCCACTATTTACCCACAGCTGCGCCGTTCAATACCAGCATGGAAGCCATTTGGCGAGACTCGCAGATCAGCACTAAAAGTGCTCATCTAGACTTAGTCTATAACGGTATTTATTGGTCGAGCCAATTTCAAGTAGGTCTAAGCCACGGCTCAGGTGGCACTACAGAAGACATCACGTCACAGTTTTCTGCTAACACCCGCTTTCATGTTGATACGTCAATGCGAAAGAACATCGTCGCAAGTTATGGGATTTCACCGTTAGATGCACCGAGCTGGTTTATCACCGAAGCTCGAAATGACAGCCAAGATGGCAAAGATAAATCATACTTCGCGCAAGCCGATTTTGCGTACGATATCGACTTTAAACAGGTCGACGCGATTAAATTTGGCATTAAACTCAAGGACCATCAACGGGACTTTTTGCGCTATCGCTCCAAAGATGGAGGGCTTGATGGTCTAGCCGGCGAGCTTGGCACTACACTGGCCGCCTATCCGGGCACTTTTGTAGTTGATTATTTGCGCGGCGTAGGTAGTGCAAACACCTTAAAAAACTACAGTTATGCCGATATTACGCTGCTCGCCAAAGACTTCGATACGCTCAATTTTGAACAAGAGATAGAAAAAGCCAGTCGTTTTCATATTACAGAAAAAACCGCCGCCGCTTACGGTCAAATGCAACTCGCTGGTGAATCCCATGCAGCCAACATTGGGGTACGGGTGGTCAAAACCTTTCAAGACTCTGCCGCATTTAAACGTGTCGCCTCCCCCATCGAAGCGCCCGACAGCTATGTTTGGCATGAAGAATCTCGGGATTACATCGATATTCTACCCAGCGCCAATATCAAGTTTGATTTAAGCGAAAGTCTGGTTGGCCGTTTTTCCGTTGCGCGCGTCATGTCACGAGCGCAATTTCATCACCTTATGCCCTCAACCAATTACAACGTGACCCAAGCTCAAGGACAAGGTGGTAACGCCAGTCTAGATCCATATAGAGCGGCGCAGTTTGATGCCAGCCTTGAGTGGTACTTTGACGATGCAGGACTCGCCTCAATCGCCTTATTTAACAAGGATGTGGAGTCTTTTATTGAATTTGAGAGAAAACTTGAACGTCATGAAGGCATTTTGATGTCTATCGATAGGCCCAGTAATGGCGCTGGCGGCAGCATCCGTGGCGTTGAACTAAGTTACCAGCAAACACTTGCGTACGGATTTGGGCTAATCGCCAATTACACCTACGTTGATGGCGAACGTGACAACGCTGACGTTGGCTTACAGGACAAAGTGCCTGGCACCTCAAAACACAGCGCTAACCTTACCGCTTACTACGAGAACCACCAATTTAGCGCACGGCTTAGCTATAATTATCGAACCCAGTTTGCCACCGGTGTAGGCGAGACCATGATGGATAATTACGGCCAATTAGACGGTAGCCTCACGGTGAAATTGAGTGATAACCTCGATGCGCAATTTGAGTTTATTAATTTAACCGACGAACAAATATACACCTATGATCGCAACGAGTATGCACCAACAGGGGTATATGTGAACGGTCGGCGCTACTACGTGGGGCTAAGATACCAATTCTGATTTGCATGATAACTGCGCCTGTAAAAACCCTAAGAATAGGTCCAGCTTGGCAGAGTGCTCTCGTTTCACTTTATATATGGCATGCAAAGTAACTTCGGGCCTTTTTTGATCGGGAAACAGCTCAACCAAAGCGCCCGAATCGATATCTCGTTGACAGAAATAAGACGGTAGCATGGCAATCCCCAATCCTGCCAACACCGCCTCTCGAATGTGAAAGCGACTATTCGCTATCAAATTACCTTGCAAAGCGTAACTCCGGGTTCCGTCATGCCAACTATCTTCAACATGATTAAGCTTTGATAACAACATGTTATGCCTACTCAGTTCGTCCAACTGCTCGGGTTTCCCGTGTGCCGCCAAATAACTGGGAGCAGCAACAAAAGTCGAGTTTATATTGATTAATTTCAAGACATAAAATTGACTATCTTTGAGTGCAGCAGACAGCCTAAAAGCCACATCAATCTCGTCTTCGATTAAATCCTGATTTGCTGCGGTAAACATCAGCTCAAGTTTTATTTGTGGATAGCGCTTTTGAAAATCGATACAGATTTGGCTCAATAGCATACGACCTATCGTATTCGGAAAGGTAATTTTTAGATGCCCGGATTGATGCACACCAACCTGTTCGACTTCTTCTTCCAAATCGCGTAGCGCGCGAAGGATCTTTTTCCCTTTTTCATAAACCAACTTACCGGCATCAGACAATGCGAGTCTGCGAGTTGTTCGATTTAGAAGTACTTGTCCGTATGACGATTCTAGCTGTGCTATCGATTTGCTCACCGCTGATGTCGTGGTACCGAGCTGTTCTGCTGCTCGACTAAAGGAGCGCAGCTCAGCGACACAACACAATATTTTAAGTAGGTGAAGTTTATCGTATTCCTTTCTCATTCTTTCCTCTTAGGAAAAAGTCTTTACACCAAATGAATATATATTAACTACAAATAAAAAGTAAACTTACCTCAAAAGAAAATTAAGGACATCAACATGATCACCACATCGTGCCACTGCGCTCAGATCCACTATCGTATTTTCACTACAACAACAGTCAACGAAATATGCACTGGTGTGCAGTTTATTCAGGCTCACGGTCTTATCGAAAACCCTTGTAAATCTCTCGAACGATTTGTGGTGCCACATTCGAAAGATCAAACCATCCAAGAGCATGGTTTTTGCAAACACTGCGGTGCTTCTATCTACATTATGGATGACAAAGGCAACATTTCGTATGCACTTAATCACCTTATGTCGTTTCAGACTGATTATTCAGGCGCGCTGAATTTTGGCCTATAAAAGATAGCTTCTTCGCTTTATCAGGCTTAACCGACAATTAATCGCAAACATTGGTTTTTATTCTAGTGACAAGTAGAATGCCTAAAAACTTCATCTTGAAGTTACAACAAGTGAATGAAAATTTAGGATAAATAATGAAACTACTTAAGTCTGCTTTGGCTTTAGCAATGGGCTTCACCAGTGCTGCGAGCCTCGCAAGCGATACCATCACCATTGAAGACATCCCAAAGATCCAATCGGTAAGCTCAACGTCGGTGAGTCCTGACGGCGAACTCGTTGCTTTTACCCGCTCGGTACCACGTGAGCTTTACATTGACCAAAATGGTTCCAATTACAGTGAACTTTATGTGGTTGACGACGAAGGTGTAGAGCGCCCATTTATCACAGGCAAAGTGAGTATCTCAAGCATCTCTTGGTCATCCGACGGTCAATTTATTTATTTCCTTACCAAGAAAAAAGAAGACAAGCAACGCGCTCTTTATCGCATCGCGGTAAACGGTGGGGAAGCACAGAAAGTGCTTTCACTAAAAGGAACTGGGATCTCGGCTTATAGCCTAAGCCCTGACGGTAAACAGGTTGCAATCCTTGCAATGCCAGCTGCTGATAAGTCAGAAAAAGAGCTGAAAAAGCTTGGCTTTATGGCTGAAGTGTATGAACTGGGTTTAAAAAACAAACAGCTTCATATCATTGATCTTGCAGCATCAGAAAAACCGCTGACCCCTGCGATACTGGACATCGAAGCCTATGTGAGTGAAATCAACTGGGCTGACGATGCCTCTAAATTACTTGTAAAAACGCAGCCAACAGCGCTCATTGATGACAAGTATATGAAGTCACAATGGCATGTACTTGATGCGAAAACACAACAAATTACCACTTCATTCAAAACAGAAGGTAAGCTTGGTACTGCAGAGTTTTCACACGATGGTAAATACATCGCGATTTTAGGCGCTGAAGATAAGCATGACCCTGCAACTGGTCGCTTATACCTTGCCGATGCACAAAGTGGCAAAGTAGAAGAGTGGATCCCGAACTTTATGGGTCACATCGCTGACTTTGAGTGGTCAAACCGGAAAAACCAGCTGACTTTTGTCGCAAACGTCGGCACTGAAAGTTTTGTTGGCCAAATTAAAGTTGGCTCGAACAAATACAAGAAACTTATCAAAGAAGGTAAGTTTATTGCATCGAATCTATCTATCTCTGATTCAGACAAAACCATTGCCCTACGTGCAAACACCGCTAAGCACCCAAATGAGGTGTTTATGATCCGCTCGAGTAAAGCGACTCGTCTATCGAATTCTAACCCATGGTTGGATAACAAACGTTTTGCAAAGCAAGAGGCAGTTAACTTCAAAGCCCGTGATGGCGTTGAAATTGGTGGCGTATTAATTTATCCACTTGATTATCAAGAAGGTACACGTTACCCACTGATCATGTCAGTGCACGGTGGCCCAGAAAGCCACGATAAAAATGGTTGGCTAACAAGTTATTCAGATCCAGGTCAAATGGGTGCGGCACGTGGCTATGCGGTATTCTATCCAAACTACCGTGGTTCGACAGGTAAAGGCGTTGATTACTCAAAACTTGGCCAAGGCGACTACGCAGGTAAAGAATTTGACGACTTGGTAGATATGAAAGAATACTTAGTCAACACAGGTTTAGTAGACACTAAACGTGTTGGTATTACCGGTGGCTCTTACGGCGGTTATGCCTCTGCTTGGGGTGCTACAAAACTCACTGAGCACTTCGCAGCAAGCGTGATGTTTGTTGGCGTAACTAACCAACTTTCTAAGTTTGGTACTACCGATATCTCAAACGAAATGTACTTAGTCCACGCTCGCTCTTACCCTTGGGATAAGTGGCAGTGGTACTTAGAGCGCAGTCCGATTTACTGGGCTGGTCAATCGAAGACGCCATTACTAATTATGCATGGTAAAGATGACCCGCGTGTACACCCAGCGCAATCTATGGAGCTATATCGCTACATGAAAGTGCAAGGTAAAGACGTACGTCTAGTTTACTATCCAGGCGAAGGTCACGGTAACCGCAAAGCAGCGGCTCAATACGATTACAGCCTGCGCTTAATGCGCTGGATGGACAACTACCTAATCGAAGGCAAAAAAGACATGCCAGATTATGAAATTGACCACGCGGCGAAGCTAAAAGCCGTTAAAGACGCAAATAAATAAGTAAGCAAGCGGCTTATTGTTTGAGGGCGCGAATTTGCGCCCTTTTTATCAAGGAAAAAAGATATTGCAATTAACTACAATCCAACTCGACACCGAGCGATTCACACTTAGACCCTTAAACTCAGAAGACGCCGAAGCGCTATTTGCCATATTTTCAGACGCAGACGTCATGCGCTATTGGAACACACCACCTTGGGATAGCCTTGACGATGCAACGCAATTTATCAAGCAATCACGCGAAGATTTAACTACGCAACAAGCGATCGCACTGGCCATTGTTTCAAAAAGTGATGAAACAGTAATTGGTAAATGTTTACTGTTTAGCTGGGATAAAGAGTCACGTCGCGCCGAAATTGGCTTTGGTATTGCCAAATCTCACTGGGGGCAAGGTGTCATTCAAGAAGCGGGCTCCGCGCTCATTGACTGTGCTTTCTCAACACTGAAGTTGAGGCGTATTGAAGCAGAGATTGATCCCGCTAATATTGGCTCAACCAAAGTACTCACAAAGCTTGGATTTACTAAAGAAGGCCACTTACGCGCTCGCTGGGAAATCGCTGGTGAAATTTCAGACTCAGTACTCTACGGCTTACTCGCTAGCGACCTTCAATAAAGCAAAGACGAGGGTCTAGATAAAGCGTTACCTGTGTTTGTATTGGGTTTTGCAATACCCGCGATTAACCGCTTTGCTTCTAAGTTTAATATGCTTTGTGTTGCGCCCACTTACTCGTTGCCTCCATAGTCTAAAACTACTGGGCTTTAGGCTACTACGCATCAATTTGATCACTTCTGGCTCACTCAGTTCAAACTGTCGCTCGATAGCTTCAAATGGCGTTCTATCTTCCCACGCCATTTCTATGATCCTGGAAATTTCTGAGTCACTAAATTGCACTTGCTTTATCTTGTATTGATTAAAAGCAAAGATACGTAGCGAGTAGCTCGTTCGATTAAAAATACTTACGGCCGACAACTATTCCTATGGCAATGCCGATAGGCAAAGCATACATGATTTGCCCAGATGCAACGCCCACGGCTGTGCCAATCCCAACCCCGACAGCAATCCCTAAACCAACTTTTCGATTAGTACTTTTCTTATCATATTTCATTAGCTGCACCTTCATCTAAATCAATTTTTAATGTGACAATGTAACGAGATAAAGTAAATAGTCTTGAAAATAAAACATGTTGTTCAACTACTGGCCTTGTTGTCTAAACTAGGTCTGCAAAAGTGGTAGAAAACATCTTGTTTGCCAACGCCACAATACGCCCACTTTTTTCGCGACAGGTGCAATTGCTAATGAGCACACATGCCAGCCGTTTTTAGAAGCGGCAGCCGTTGCCATCAACGAATTATGGAAATTAGTCGAGAAAAAGTTAGCGCATCAAGCATTTTAAGGCGACTATCAGATTTTCTCAGCGGATTATACTGGCTGTATATACACGTTGGCGCGCCTATTTTTCAGTCAAAATTGTCACTCCAGAAAGGCCAGCAAAACGTTAGCAGCGGTTATTCAACAATGTTTTGAAGGACTATATAAAAGAAATACTAAAAAGTTGGATGCGATTTTCCACGCTAATACAGTGCTCAAAGCTCCAAGTATGAGGCACACTAAATCATAGTAGCTAGATTTGGTTTACTCTCGACACTTAACAAAGAATGCAACTCAGCTTGTGGTGGGCATTCTTATAAAGCGCCGCAAGATACTTTTGTTGTCATCGAGGAAGCTGAAACTGAGGCATAGGATTTTATCAAAAAATCTATGTTGCGACCGCAAAACTGAAGCGCTAAATAACCTGAACAGTGGATCATTAATGCACTAAAAGAGAGATATCAGATGGTGCTTCTTTACCTACAAAGACAATTTTCTTGAAAAAGAATCTTATAAAATTCAGGTAAATAAAAACTTTTTTAAAAAAGTTTCTTGAAAAAGATTTGCCTCGTCCATAGATAGTATTGTGAGGACGCCGACAGGGTCCCAACCCAAACTAAGTAAATGTTTTATATGCTATTTATTGGCTTCTTATGAAGCAATAAATAGCTTAATTATCGCTTTATGAGGATACAAATTATGCGTACAGTAGACCTATCTCCACTTTATCGTTCATTCATCGGTTTTGACCATTTAGCACAGTTAATGGATGCGGCATCACGCAACGAAAAGCAGCCAAGCTTTCCGCCATATAACATCGAAGCCACCGGTGAAGACAAATACCAAATTACCATGGCTGTTGCTGGATTTACCGAGCAAGAGCTGAGCCTTGAGTCAGAAAACAATACTCTGACAGTCAAAGGCGAAAAGCAAAACAAAGAAGACAAAGCTGAGCGTAAATTTATCCATCAAGGTATCGCAGAGCGTAACTTTGAGCGCAAATTCCAGCTTGGCGATCACGTCAAGGTGATTGCCGCAGGACTTGAAAACGGCCTGTTAGTCATTGACCTTGAGCGCGAAATTCCAGAAGCACTTAAGCCAAGAAAGATTGAAATTGGCAAAAGCAATCTCATCGAAAATAAATAATCGATTGAGGTCACTTCCCCCTGTTTTTACATGATGTCACGTTTCCAAGTCGCCTTCGGGCGACTTTTTTGTTTTGAGTTGCTAGTTTACCCATTTTATAGTGTTGAGTACGTTTTGAGCTAGCTGTGTTAAGCTCAGTTCCAATCGCCAGCTCAATTCGCCTTGCCTAAAAAGTGTAGGCATCTTAGTGCGAGCAGGAAACGCAGTTATCTCCAAAACGCTCTGGCTAGATAAGGGAATAATTTAAGATGAGTTTAAAAACATGAATTAGCTAAATTAGCTAAATTAGCTAAATTAGTGTGATTACCAAGGGATACTGACGGTATAAGTACCAAGCGATTTTGACGTAATCACACTATCAATGTTGCCGAG
>NZ_QNQN01000053.1:0-79047 GCF_004103285.1 Pseudoalteromonas sp. A757 | reverse complement strand
GCTCATTGAATTCTGATTTTGATACCTTTCGGTATCGAATTGACTGTGCTGAATAAACTATGTTTATTCTGTTGGTCACTCAGTTCAATTGAGACTCTAAATTTGTTTGCGTCATCTAGCGAACTAGAATCTGCTGTTAGAACTCAATCTGTACGAGTGCCCACACAGATGATTGCTTCATATTTTTAAAGAACGTTTCGAAACATTTCGTTGTTTCGAGGGATGTGCATTCTAAGCATTCCCGATTTTTTGTCAACACTTAATTTTGAATTTCTTGAGAAGTTTTCAAAGCTAAGTTTTACTCGACTACCAACTCGTTGGCTTATTGCTTTTCAGCGCTGCTCCCCGTGTCGGTGGATGCGCATTATAGGGAGATCCGATTTTAGTGCAACCCCTTTTTTCATTAAAACTTATAAAAAAGGTTTGTTCGAACAGAAAACACACAAAACCGCTTAAAAACCACATTAATGCAATATTTTCTTCATAAAACTGTCACCAGTTTTCGCGAAGGGATCATAAGTATTGATCAAATTTGGGAGGATGCAAGATACAGTTGAAGAAATTTTCACCTGTATCTTGATATTCAACTATCTATTCTTTTAGTAAAGAAGACTATATAGCTTTCGTCGATATGCAGAAGCAACACTATCGCCATCAGGAAGCGAAGCGATAATATCTAAAAATCCCTTTTTGGCTTCACCGTAGTTCATGTCTTTCTTAAGCACCATAAGTAGGCTTGCCAATGCTTCTTCTTTTTTACCCACATCTAACTGAGCTTGAGCTAACTGACAACGTAAGTCTAATAAATCAGGCTCAGCTTTCACCGCTTGCTCTAGACGCTTTACCTCTGGTGAATCTTGTGCAGCCGCAGCTTGCGCCAATTTAGCGACTAAATTGTGGTAATACGGGTCTCGCTGTTCTTCATTTACAGAATCTAATAACGCTTGAGCTTCATCAAATTTTTGAATTTGCATACAGATATCCGCAAACACCAACTTAACCCGAGTATTACTACTGTCGATGTCGTATGCCTTCTTCGCATAACCAAAGGCATTATTTAGGTCGCCGCTTGCGAGGAATTGCTTCGCTTGATCAAGTAAAATAACTTCAGGTGATGGTAAATGCTCAGACAGAGCTTCTTTAATTTCTTCTTCTGTTTTTGCCCCTGCCAGCATATCTACCGGCGCACCACCTTTTAAAATCACAATCGTTGGCAAAGCTTGTAAACCAATTTGCTGAGCGAGTTGAGATGCCAGAGCTTGTTGGACATCACAGTCGATAACACCTATGGTTATGTGCTCACTATAAGCGGCCGCGATCCCTTCCAATATTTGGTCTTGCTGAACACATTCAGGGTTTTGATTGCTATAAAAGGTTAGTAATAACACTTTCTCTGGATTTGGATCGGTTATTACTTGCTGAATGTTTTCAGGAGTTAGTTGGATTTTATTGCTCATATTCTATTTTCTGTCTGAGTAATTAATATGGTTGATATAGTGACACTATCTGGATTTACAACCAAGCCAAGAAAACAATTATGCAGAGCTTGGCTTTCTCTTTCGAGTAAACTTCCCCTTTCTTGCCCCGCGTTTTTTAAATGCAGGTACAGGAACACCTTTCAGTGCATTCGTATTGATAGACTGAGCGCTGTCAATAAATCCACCTAACTCATCACAAAGCGGTTGCATAAATTGATTATACGACGTTTCCTTATTGGCGATCTTTCCGAGCAATGACTCCCAGAGCGCAGTTCTGTCTGGTAATGAAAGTGACTCAGGTAGGGTTTGAATAAATGCCTTTCCCAGTCCAGTAGAATATATTGTCTTGCCTTCTCTTCTAAGAAACTGCCGCCTAAACAAAAGCTCAATAATTCCGGCCCGCGTCGCCTCAGTGCCAAGCCCGTCAGTGTCTTTCAATACCTTTTTGATAGATTGATCGGAAACAAACCGTGCAATACCTGTCATCGCACCTAATAAGGTGGCTTCAGTATAATGCTTTGGCGGCTGAGTTTGTTTTTCTTTAACTTCACCTTTCTCGCACAAAAGTTGCTCTCCCACCTCTAATTCCGGCAATAGGCTTTCTTTTTCTACCTCTTGGCCTTTAAACAGTACCTTGAATCCTTGATCTGTTATTTGCTTCGCTTGTGCTTTGAATTGGCCACCACTTATCTCCAACTCGACTTTGGTTTCATTGTAGCGATAGGGGTGGAAGAATTGCGCGAGGTACTGTACAGAGATGAGTTGATAGACCTGCAACTCTCTATGCCCAAGCTGAGCACTGCGAAGCTTTTTAGTGGTTGGAATGATAGCGTGATGCGCTTCTACATTTTTATCATTCCAACACGCTCCTTTTAAATTCATGTCAGCTAACTTAATAAACTTACTTTCTATTCCCTGATTGTGCTTAGCAGCCGCAATGACTTGCTCTCTTTCAACAAAATGTTCTTGTGGTAGATAACGGTTATCTGATCTAGGGTAAGTGATCAGTTTATGTTTCTCATAGAGTGCCTGACAAATATCCAACACTTGCTGAGCCGATAAACCGTAGCGCTTATTTGCGTCAATCTGCAAAGAAGAGAGGTTATAGGGTAGCGGCGGATTTATCTTTTTTGGTTTCGTTTCAACCTTAGTTATTGTTGCTTGCTTTTGACTGATCCGATCCGCAACGTTTTCGGCTAAGGCCTTAACCAGAACACGCCCATCTTCGTCCATATAGGGCTTACACGCTTCACTTGGTACCCACTTAGCTTCAAAAACTCCCCAATGTGGTTTATTGATGTGTGCAATCACCTCATAAAATGGTTTAGATACAAAGTTCTCTATTTCTAAATCCCTTCTAACAACCAAGCCAAGTACGGGAGTTTGCACTCTACCAACCGACAAAACAGTATTCACTCCCGCTTTTTGCCCTGCCAACGTAAATGCTCTGGTTAAATTCATACCAAAAAGCCAATCCGCTCTAGCTCTTGCAAGCGCAGATACACTTAAAGGAACAAACTCTTGATTAGGCCGTGTCGAAGCCAATGCCTTTTTCACAGCTTGCGGGTTCAAATCACTGATCAACAAGCGTCGGATCGTTGCTCTTTTTCGGTCTGGCAAGTTTACGAATTGAAATACTTCGTCCACGAGCAATTGTCCTTCTCTATCAGGATCTCCAGCATGGTAGATTTCATCAGCTTTTGTGAGTAACTTTTTTAGAGTGCTAAGCTGCTTTTTTGTTTTTGGCTTAGCTTTGAACTGCCACTGAGTAGGCATGATTGGTAAATCTTGAAACTGCCATTTTTTGTATTTGGCATCGTAGTCTTCAGGTTCAGCTTGTTCCAACAGGTGACCTATACACCAAGAAACCACATCGCCATTCGCAACTTCTATATAACCATCTTGTTTTTTATGTGGTTTTGGTAAGACATCGGCGATTGCTCGACCTAAAGAGGGTTTTTCTGCGATATAGAGTTTCATGATTAGCTTAACTGTATATAGATACAGTTATCATAGTGAATTTTGACGAAAAACGCCATAGCTGCAAAGAGACTGTCTCCAGTCTCTTTGCAAACCAGCAAACTTACGTTCTTAATAAATTAAGTTGCTTATGCTTTTGTTCGACTATCTGCGTCATAGAACTGGCCGCTTGCTCAACCTCATCTGCGAACTTCGAAAGCTCAGCAGCAGCATCTGAAATGCCCGTCGTATTTGTATTAATTTCTTCGGTCACCATACTTTGCTCTTCCGCCGCCGTAGCAATTTGTGTTACTTCATTAGAAATGCTTGTCAACTCAGCTACTAGCGTGCTCATTAACCTAGCTGATTCTTGGCAATAACTCACTGCATCTTCGCCTAGCTGTACAGAGCTCTCAATGATCCGGCCTGAGTTCGCGACTTCACTCTGTAGGTTATCTATTAGTTTACTAATGTCGTCCGTCGATGCTTGTGTTTTTGACGCCAAAGCTCGAACTTCATCTGCAACAACCGCAAAACCACGTCCTTGCTCCCCTGCCCTTGCAGCTTCAATTGCCGCGTTTAAGGCCAGTAAGTTAGTTTGTTCTGCTATGGCTCTGATCACCTCCAGTATTTTGGAAATATCATCACTGCGTTCTGATACCTTCACCACTGCTTGTTTTGCATCAATGACTTGATCCGCCATTGATTGCACCGTTTCAGTTGTTTTAATGATGCTTTGTTCACTTTGCTGAACTTGATCAGCGGCTTGATTCGTACTTGCCGCCGCTTTTTCAGACGCCCGAGCCACCTCGGAGGCCGTCGCACTGAGCTCGTTAATTGCGGTTACTACGCTGTCTATCTCTAGATGCTGATTGGCAACTTTGTTTTTGATGTTAATTGCGGCTTCAGTTGTTCGATGTGACTGCTCGTAGGAAGATTCAGCAAGGCCTTTGAGGTCATCAATCATCTTGCGCAGTTTATCAGTAAAGCGATTAAAACCATGTGCCAAGGCAATTAACTCTGCATGATGACTCACTTCTAGCTCATGCGTTAAATCACCTTCGCTAGACGCTAAGTTCTCGACTCGTTCCTGAATATGCGTAAGCGGGCCAATAATTGTGTTCACTAATACTACCGCAATGGCAATGCCTATAACCGCAATAACAACTCCAATGGTAAGCATCCAACGACCAACAGAATCTGTCGACTCCTCAAGTTGACTTTGCAGGGTGGTTGCAGAGCTAAGTGCAATTGCCTTAGGAAGCTCAATTACAAGAGACCAAGTGGTGTTTGGTAACGCAATTTTAATCGGTACAGCTACGACTAAATCCTCACCAAACTCTTTAATCCCAGAGCCTGTGTGCAGTGATTTTAACACCTCAGCCCTATCAGACTTTGTCGACTCAGCAAGTGGACGTGCTAGGTTCTTGTAGTGGCTGGAACCCACAACAAGACCAAGCTCACTTAATAAGGTTACTTTAGCGGCTCCTGAGTAAAGTGAGTTTGAGAGCTCGTCAACCATGGTCTGGAAAATAGGCAAATTTACATCCACGCCCACCAAACCTCTAAATTGACGATTGACCACGACTGGAGTGGTCAATGAAGTCATCAACATTTGGTTGCCCGGAGAAATTTCATATAAATAGGGTTCCATGATACAAGGTGCAACTTTATCTTTTGCGCACAAATACCACTCGGCTTCTCGTAGGCCAAATTCATTGATTACATCGGCATACTTTTCTTCTGCCGACTCAACTTTTTGTTGCATCGGACCATCGGCTTCTTGAGTAAAGTAGAGCTCTAAGGTACCGGCGCCCGGCACGGAGTGACTCGAACCATCTTGATTGCTCGCATCATTGCCATCGTAACCATTCGGTTCAAACTGTGCATACATAGAAGATACAAAGCGATTTTGCTTTAGCGCACCATAAACAATCTCTTGCACTTGTTCACGGCTCAGAGGATCCTGCTTGGTGGTATGAGATAGCACACCAGCCAAAGTGTAAGGAACACGATAGGCTTCATTAATAAAGCCAGCCACGCGTTGCCCATATTGATTACCTTTAGCAATAAGGCCTTGGGATATTTCATCATAAATCGCTTGTTGGACCCCTTCACTTTGCTTGGTATTTTCTGCTGCAAGGTGAAACCACATTGTTGTCACTAATATAACAACCAAACTCGTTACTAATGCTGTTACAAAGAGTAAGAGTTTGTTTTTAATCGAAGCTTGTTTCATAACATTCCCAGTATTTAGACTTAGTATGCAAACAAATTGCACTACACGTTCATCATCAACTTGATAAAACGAGTGACCCCTATTTTTATCGGCAACTATGAAGCCTTTTTTAACTGTAGCAAAAAAATTAATAACGTACTGAAATTTATGGTGCTTAGGAGGAAAATTTTGAGAAATAAATTATAAAGCGATAGATAAAGAAAATAGCGCCGAAGCACTATTTTTTTATCTTATCTTTGCCAGTCGTCTTTTCATTACTTGGCAAACGGTGATGTATTGCTGACTTAATCAGCATATACCCAGAAATGGGGGCAGTGAGCAGCAAAAATATCGAAATCAATATTTCTTTCACACTTACGCCGTCAGTTGTGGTACTGAAATACACCATTGCCGAGGTCAATAAGCAGGCCATTCCAAGCGTTGTCGCTTTTGTAGGACCGTGGAGGCGCATAAAAAAGTCAGGCATTTTCACAAGGCCAATAGAGCCTATCAATACAAACGCACCACCTAACAGTAATAAAATCGAAATTATCCATTCTGACATATCGCTCTCCTACTCTATGATGTCGCCGCGTAGCAAATACTTACATACCGCAACCGTACTTACAAAGCCAAGCATCGCTATTAATAATGCAGCTTCAAAGTACAATGCTGTCCCCATACTCATTCCGTATAGAATAATAAGGGCAATGGTATTTATGTACATGGTATCCAGCGCTAAAATTCTATCTGGAATTGAAGGCCCGACAACTAAACGCCACAGGTTTAACAAAAGTGATACACCTATCATCGCAAAGACAATAAGAATTACAGTTTCTAGCATTCAAAAATCTCCTTCAATGGCGCTTCATAACGAGATTTAATAGTCTCAATCAATGCTTTCTCATCCGTAAGATCTAACACATGGATCAGTAAGTATTTACGTTCTGGTTTTTCGCCACTTTTTACCGACTCGGGCCAAGGGTATACCTCGGCACTTACGGTACCAGGGGTTAACGATACCGTGCTGGCTAAAATAGTAATTGGCATAGCTTGATCTATATCGAGCGGCACCAACACAAAACCGGGGCGTAATTTTTTCGTAGGTCCTAAGATCTTTATCGCCACCTCAACGTTGGCGGTAATAATATCGTAAAGCACCAACAACAAATGAGTAAGCGCACGCCATGGCTTAATGATCAGTGGTTGCTTAGTCCTAAACCGATAGGTAATAAGCGGGATCACAATAGCTAGAATGGTCGCGAGAATAAGATGCCCAGCTGACACGCTATTATTCAGCAACAACCACACAGTAAATAATAATAAGCTGCGAAATGGCGTTGGTAGCCATTTAAACTTTGCTTCTAAACGCATCTATTTCGCTCCTTTTAACACTGCATTAGTCATGCTAGAAAAGTCGTGCAAAGAGTCGGCTGCCGACAATGCGTAATCAGTCAATGGGCCGGCAAAAATCACCATTAACGGCGCACAAATTATCAAGGTCAAGATTGCGATAATTTGGGCTGGGTGCGCTTTTTCTGCCGATTGTGTATCGACCTTACCGGTATGATGCCAAAACACGGTACTTCCGGCTTTTGAAACGCTAACCAGTACCGCTAAGCTTACCAACAAATATACCGCCCAAAACCAGTATGTATGACTCGACTCAATAGTCGACTTTAAGATCCATACCTTGCCAATAAAACCAGATAACGGTGGCATACCAATCACAGTAATTGCGGCAATTGCAAACATGATCCCAAGTAACATAGGTTGAATTACTGGACGACCCGCAGTGATCCTGTCAGCAACTTTGCCCCTTTGTTTCCCCACTAAATCAGCGAGTAAGAACAATGCAGCTGACACTAATGTCGAGTGCACTAAATAGTAAATGGCTGCAGCACTGCTATTTACCGTTTGGACGGCGACTAATGCCACTAAGGTACCAACCGACACCACCACTAAATTTGCAGACAGCTTGCGCAAATCTTGACTAGCAAGCACACCAATTCCACCCATGACGATAGTCGCCAGTGCAAGCCACCATAGCCACTCTTGTGCCATATGACTTAATTCACCAGCTTGGTCGCCAAAAATCAGCGTATAAACGCGCATCATCGAATACACACCCACTTTAGTCATGATTGCAAATAAAGCAGCAACAACAGGTAACGCGGTTGCATAGGTGTTTGGTAGCCAAAGGTGAAGCGGTAGCAAGGCACCTTTTAGTGCAAATACAACCAATAATAACAAGCCACCAATCTTAGCAAGATAAACATCGTCTCCTTGTAAGAACGTGATCTTATACGCCATATCCGCCATGTTTAGAGTACCAAGCACACCGTACAAGATACCTAATGCAATCAAAAATACCGACGAACCCACTAGGTTTAGGATCACATATTGCAGTGACGCACGGGTATTATGCTTATCACCACCATGCATTAACAACGCATAAGATGCTATCAACAAAATCTCAAAGAATACAAATAGGTTGAACGCGTCACCAGTTAAAAAGGCACCGTTTACCCCCATCACCAAAAAGTGCAGTAGCGGATGGAAGAAGCTTCCTCGTTCGTCATCTCCAGCACAGCTATACAGCGAGCACACAAAACACAACAACGCGGTTAAGCTGACTAACAGAGTAGAAAGTTGGTCAGCAACTAGCACAATGCCAAACGGTGCTTGCCAGTTACCAATCGCATAAACTTGAATGCCAGACTGCTGAACATGTAGTAAAAGTGAGGCACAAACTGCAAACGTGATCAGCGACATAAGTACAGAAACTTTACGCCTAATCGCTAGGTTTTTACCACACGGTGGCATCAGCAAGATCACCCCTGCCAACATAGGTAATAAAATAGGTAAAGAAGTCAAATGTTGGATCATGCTTTACCCTTTTTGTCAGGAACAATACCATTTACATGGTCATTACCCAAATCAGAACGACCGCGGATAGCTAAGATCACGACAAATGCCGTCATCGCGAATCCGATAACAATAGCCGTCAATACCAAAGCTTGCGGCAGTGGATCTGCATACTCACTGCTATAACCGAGCACGGCAGCTTTGTTTAAGGTCAATCTACCCGATGCGAACAAAAACAAGTTAACCGCATAAGACAACATAGTTAAACCAAGAACAACAGGGAATGTTCTTGCTCGTAGAATCAAAAATACGCCACAGGCTACTAGTAAGCCTACGCACGATGCATAAAGCAATTCCATTAAATATTCACCTCTTCTTTGGGCGCATTTGCCGTTACTTTACCTAGGCTCGCCAAAATCATCAGCGTTGCACCTACCACGGTGATATAAACACCAAGGTCGAATGCAATGGCACTTGCCAACTCAGTTTTACCTACCAATGGGATATCAAAATAATCAAACCATGAGGTTAAGAATGGTTTGCCGAAGAACCAACTACCTACACCAGTTGCCAGAGAAATAGCGATACCCGTTGCGATAATCTTGCGGTAATTGACATCAAAGCGCTCTGCAATCCAATTCGAACCATGAGCAATGTATTGTAAAATAAAGGCTATTGCCGTGATTAGACCTGCGATAAATCCACCACCTGGAAGATTGTGGCCACGCAAGAAAATATAAACCGAAACCAACAACGCCAAAGGCAATAAGCTTTGCGAAATACTTGCTAGCAGTAGTGGATATCTCTCTTTCGCCCAAGGTCTTCCTTCACTATCACTACCAGGCATAAATAGTGGTAAGTTAATGAGCAACTTATAAATTCCAAGCGCCGCAATACCCAAAACGGTAATTTCACCTAGCGTATCAAAACCACGGAAATCTACTAAGATAACGTTAACAACATTCGTCCCGCCACCGCCAACCTTGGCATTTGCAATAAAGAACTCAGAAATACTGTCTAGTGGTCTTGTGATTAAGGCGTAACTAATACTTCCGATGATCACACCAATTGCTGAAGCAATACCAATATCACGTAGTACGCGAATAGAACTTGATTCCTTCGGCGTTCTTTGCGGTAAGAAGAATAACGCAAGCATTAACAGGATAATGGTTACAACTTCTACCGTTAACTGAGTAAGCGCCAGATCCGGTGCTGAAAAGCGTGTGAAAGCAACCGACACCATGAGACCAACAACCGAAATCATCAGCAGTGCAACCATACGAGTACGATGCCAAATAACCGTACCAATTGCCCCAATCATTAATAAGCCAGCCCCGATACCGTTATGCACATCAATTGGCGTCGGCTCTAAATTACCCACTAACTGTGACATTTCAAACAGTGGCCAACCAGCACTCACCAACACAACAATAAACATCAGCATTAGATAACGCTGTAACGAACCATTTTCTATTGCGTTTACACGCGCGCGACTCCAAGACACTATGTTGTACATAGTGCGTTCAAACGTTTTCTTTGCGTTCATTGGCGGTAATGAAGCTTGGAATTGGAATAGATATTTGCGCTGAGTATAAATTAATAAACCACCACATACCGCAAGGCCACTCATAAGCAGTGGTAAGTTAAAGCCATGCCAAATAGCAACCTCAAAGGTTGGCGCAGCCTCCCCTAATACCGCACTTGATGCTGTTTTTAACATGCCATCAACGATAAAGTTAGGGAACATGCCCACTATCAAACATAAAGCGACCAAGATTTCGATTGGAAAACGCATATAGCGTGGTGCTTCGTGTGGCTCCTTAGGCAAGTCAATTGGATCTCCGTTGAAGAATACGTCATGAATAAATCGCGCCGAATACGCTACAGAGAATGCACCGGCGATTGTCGCCAAAATTGGAATTAGCCATGACATAGAGCCCAGAAGTTGCTGGTGTAGCGTCTCGGCAAAGAACATTTCTTTAGACAAGAAACCATTAAGTAGCGGCACCCCTGCCATCGCAGAAGCGGCAACCATCGCAAGCGTTGCGGTATAGGGCATAAAACGCCACATACCGTTGAGCTTACGCATATCACGAGTGCCCGTTTCATGGTCGATGATCCCCGTCGCCATAAATAAAGAGGCCTTAAACGTTGCGTGGTTAATAATATGGAAAACCGCCGCAACAGTCGCAAGTTCAGTGTCCAGACCAAGTAATAAAGTAATCAGGCCTAAATGACTGATCGTTGAAAACGCCAGAAGGCCTTTTAGATCATGTTTAAATAGCGCAATATAGGCACCAACGAGCAGCGTTGCTAAGCCAGTTAAACCTACGAGGATAAACCACAGCTCTGTACCCGCTAGCGCAGGATAAAAGCGTGCCAGTAAGAATATCCCAGCTTTCACCATAGTCGCAGAATGCAAGTACGCACTTACAGGCGTTGGTGCAGCCATCGCGTGCGGTAACCAGAAATGGAATGGGAATTGCGCAGACTTAGTAAATGCGCCCAGTAGCACAAGGATTAACGCCACTTCATACAATGCATGAGATTGAATAAGCTCACGACTCGATAAAATCACATCGAGGTTATAACTGCCAACAATATCTCCTATCAACATCAAGCCAGCGAGCAGCGCTAAGCCGCCACCGCCTGTGATAGCAAGTGCCATTTTCGCCCCTTTGCGGGCTTCTGACTTATGCCACCAATAGCTAATAAGCAAAAATGAACTAATACTGGTAAGCTCCCAGAATAGCCACAGCTGTAATACGTTATTAGACATAACGATACCAAGCATAGCGGTCATAAAGAGCATTAAGTAGGCATAAAGTTTAGGCATGGAATCATTGGGGCTAAGGTAGTACCTAGCATAGAAGATAACCAACATACCAATGCCCAAGATCATGAAAACGAACAGCAACGCAAGACCATCCAGTCTAAACGCGATGTTAATATCTAGAAGCGGAACCCATTCAAATGTGTACCGAATAGTCTCTCCTGCAAAAACGGCAGGGGCGAGCTCAACAGCAAGTAAAATTGCCACTGCTGGCGCTACTAAGGTTATAGCAGTCGACTGATTACGGAAAGCTTTCCCGTAAATGCAGAGATAAAACTGCCAATTAAGGATAGCAAGGGTATCCAAAATAAAGTCATAGATGAAACCTTTTATTTGCGTCGTTATGGCTCGTTTAGATTAATGCGACAATCCCCCTTCCAGTTGGAGCGATCGGTACACATTAACCACACGTACATGAACCCTGTTATACTTGATTAGTGTTTGAGTTGTCTAGAGTTTCACTTTCTAGCTGATGCTATTTTAGCCAACCTTAACAAACTATTCAGAATAAGTTCAAAACTATTCAGCCGAATTAACCGCTATTTTATCTTCTAAACGTCTTGAATTCAGTACAGTTAACCACCTTTTACGGTAATTTTCATCTAACTTAATTGATTGATATTCCAGCAAAGAGTGACTGTTTGAGGGTTTATATGAGGGAAGTTTACCTAACTCACAGGTACGACTCGGCGCCCAATTGTTCGGTGCTTGGTCACCAACGTAAAGATTTGGTGCCTTTTGCCCTGAAGTCGCGCAAAGCCACTTTGCTTTTTTAGCTGGTATTGGGTACTCATCTTCAAAGCCACTAAAATGCATAAGCTCATGTATCAGCGTATTGTAAGTGCTGGAGGCGCTCAAAGTCATGTGCCTGCCACTGACATTAGCAAGCCCTTCTGCTGCCATGAATACGAGGTGATCATATTTCGACAAGCTCTGCTCGTGTTGTAAGTCGCATACAGCAAAACCTCTTTGCGTCTTACAACTGAGTTTATTCGCCGCATATATCGGCGTAGATAAGCAATATGTACCTTTGCCTGGTTCTGGCTGTCGCTCATAGGCATTCTTAAGCGCTTGCAAGTGCTGCAAACCATCTAAATCACTGGCAATTAGTGCAAGATTAAACTGACAGGATACGCTTGAATGCTGACGCTCTGAGAGAGTATAAAACTGTCCTAAGTAAGGATTATTCAAAAATGTCGTTACAGCCTTTCCTTGCCACACCGCGAGCAGTGAAGTGAGTTCTGAGTTTAACGCGTAACGCATGGAAAGTGCATAAAGCAAATGATATTGGCCAAGTGATATTAACTGCTCGGACACTTGCTGGCGCTGTTGACGATTTAAACGGGGCCAAGCATCAAGTAAAAGCAGCTTAGTGCTACTTTCCTCTTGAGCACTCAAACTACGCTGTAAGCGTTCAAACTCCCATTTTGGTTGCTGTAAGCCTGCAATGGCTTTTACTAATTGTGCACTTGCTTGTGAGGGTAACACCTCAAGCTCTGGTGCAATGGCAAAATAGCTATTTGGATTAGCGACGACAAGTGCTGATTTTTGCGCGATAGAGAGATGTGCATAATTAGGGCTGCTTGAAATCAGCAGCCCTATAAGCATAAAAATAAACAGGTGTTTAGCTCGCGTCTTGTTCGTCATTCAACTGGGCAAGTAAATCAAGCTCAAGACGCGCGTATTTATGTTCTACAAACTCATATACATTAGTTGCCAGCGCGAGCTTAAAATAGCTAATAGCAGAAGCTAAATCGCCTTGAACCTGATACCGCTTAGCCAGATAAAAATAGGCTTCACAAAGACGCTGCGCGTATTCTTCTTGGGTGCTCACCCCCTCAGAGATCTGTGCTAGAAACTCTTCTTCGGATAGTGTGCCCAAATACAGTGCAACTAGTTGAGAGGACCACTCTTCAGGATCTAAAGCTTGACTATTTGCCGCTAGTGTTTGTTTAGCAAGTACACCGTCTACTTGCTGCTGAGCAATATACAGCCACATGGCGCGGT
The DNA here is from genome assembly GCF_004103285.1 of Pseudoalteromonas sp. A757. NCBI lineage: Bacteria > Pseudomonadati > Pseudomonadota > Gammaproteobacteria > Alteromonadales > Pseudoalteromonadaceae > Pseudoalteromonas > Pseudoalteromonas sp. A757. The sequence goes on along the minus strand of NZ_QNQN01000053.1, from coordinate 65,684 downwards.
ACGCATCTTTTGGAGCGCGCGCCAAAAAGGCTTCAAAATCTTTTACAGCTAAATCAGCTCGCTCGCCGTAATACAATGCGATGCCACGATTTAAATAGGCATATTCATGTTGCTCGTCAAGCTCTAGAACGGCATCAAACATTTCATATGCCCGGCCATAGTTTTGCTCTAACGTTTGATGAATACCAAGAAAGTTATAAACTTCCGCGAGATCTGGTTTAATTTTTACGGCACGATTGAAATCAATGCGAGCAAGAGTTTGTAAGCCAATGCTATCGTACAACATGCCACGATTGTATAGCAGTTGTGCGCGTTGTTCATTTGCCATATCTGGTTGCAAGAGTAACTCGTTAAATCGAGCAATGGCAATCTCATTACGGAAATTGGCTTGAAGTGGTACTGCAAGCGGAACATTTACAATGTTTTTAGTGGCCTCTGGCTGCGTGCTTTTACATCCTACCAGCCCCATTAGCACTAATGGCACAACTATTTTCGCTAACTTCATTTCCTTCCTCATTCAATGGCATTTGCCCGTTTAGAGTCTTTGCACAGGTATACCAACAATCTGATTATTTACTAAAACTTTGCCTAGTTCTCTATTGACCAGATAAACTCAGTTTTGTTTCATCATTTTGAGTCAAACAGCATTAAAGCATAAAAAAAGGGGCTATTCAGCCCCTTTACACTTCTATTCTATGCAAAGCCTTGCAGAGATTACTCAGCACCCTCTTCTTTAGGCTGCTCAGCTTTTTTCTCTAAAGCTTCTTTGATACTTAAGCGAACACGGCCTTGGCGGTCAACTTCAAGTACTTTAACTTTAACTTCTTGACCAACAGATAGGTGATCTGAAACGTTATTTACACGCTCTTCACTGATTTGTGAGATGTGCACTAGGCCATCTTTACCAGGTAGTACGTTTACAAACGCACCGAAGTCTACGATACGGATAACTTTACCAGTGTAAAGCGTACCAACTTCAAGCTCTGCTGTAAGCGCTTCGATACGTGAAATAGCAGCTTGTGCACTATTACCATTCGTTGCAGCGATCTTGATAGTACCGTCGTCTTCAATTTCAATCGTTGTATCTGTTTCTTCAGTAAGCTGACGAATTGTTGCACCACCTTTACCGATAACTTCAGCAATCTTCTTCGCAGGGATCTTCATCGTGTAGATACGTGGAGCGAACTCAGATAGCTCTTCAGAAGGCGCAGAAATCGCTTGGTCCATCACACTTAGGATGTGTAGACGAGCAGCTTTCGCTTGGCGAAGCGCGATCTGCATGATTTCTTTGGTGATACCTTCAATCTTGATATCCATTTGTAGTGCAGTTACACCGTTTGCTGTACCCGCTACTTTGAAGTCCATATCACCTAAGTGATCTTCGTCACCAAGGATGTCAGAAAGTACGACGAAATCTTCGCCTTCTTTCACTAGACCCATCGCGATACCAGCAACTGACGCTTTAACTGGAACACCAGCGTTCATTAGCGCAAGTGAAGTACCACATACTGATGCCATTGAAGATGAACCGTTTGATTCAGTGATCTCAGATACTACACGTACTGAATATGGGAATTCAGCCAGTGTTGGCATTACTGCCGCAATACCACGCTTAGCTAGGTTACCGTGGCCGATTTCACGACGCTTAGGAGACCCTACAAAACCCGTTTCACCTACACAGAATGGAGGGAAGTTATAGTGAAGCATAAAGTGATGCTTGTGAGTACCAGTTAGGTCGTCTAGCATCTGCGCGTCACGCTCAGTACCAAGGGTTGCTGTTACAAGTGCCTGAGTTTCACCACGAGTAAAGATTGCAGAACCGTGAGTACGTGGCAGTACACCCGTCATCACGTCTAGCGCACGAACCATATCTGGTTCACGACCGTCGATACGTTTTTCGCCAGCAATGATGCGGCTACGTACAATTTTCTTCTCAAGTGAGCTGAATTCTTTACCTACCACTTGCTCATCTAGTGACTCGCCTTCGGCAACTTCAGCGCCTAATTTTTCAATGACTTCTGCTTTTGCTTCAGAAAGTGCTTCTTTACGTGCAACTTTGTCAGTAATACGGTAAGCATCACCTACTTTTTGCTCTGCAATTGCAGCTACTTTTTCAGCTAGGGTTAAATCTTTTTCAGGTGCAGTCCAATCCCATGCTGCTTTACCAGCTTCAGCGCGGAATTCTTCGATTGCTTTGATGATAGCTTGTGATTGCTCATGACCGTATACAACAGCGCCAAGCATTTCTTCTTCAGTTAACACTTCAGCTTCTGATTCAACCATTAGTACTGCGTTTTCAGTACCTGCAACAACCAAGTCAAGCTTACTTGTCTCTAGCTCTTTAAGAGTTGGGTTTAGTACATATTGACCGTCGATGAAACCAACGCGCGCTGCACCTAGAGGGCCATTGAATGGAATACCTGAGATAGCTAGTGCAGCTGAAGTACCAATCAAAGCAACGATATCAGGTTGGATCTCTGGATTTACAGAAACCACTGTCGCGATAACCTGAACTTCGTTTACGAAGCCGTCTGGGAATAGAGGACGAATTGGACGGTCGATAAGACGAGCTGTTAATGTCTCACCGTCTGAAGGACGACCTTCACGCTTCAAGAAACCACCAGGGATACGACCCGCAGCGTACATTTTTTCTTGGTAGTTAACCGTTAGTGGGAAAAAGTCTTGGCCAGGAGCCGCTTCTCTTCTTCCTACAACAGTCACAAGTACCGAAGTATCACCAATGCTTGCAAGTACTGCGCCGTCAGCTTGACGTGCGATAGCACCTGTCTCTAGAGTCACCGTGTGTTGACCTAGTTGAAATTCTTTAATAATTGCTTGCACAATATTTTCCTTACTAAATTGTTTTCAACGCCAACGGGGACCAATCACAGTCTTAAATAAACTCATCATAATTTACTTAAGCACTACAATTGGAAATCCAATTGACGCTCGTTTAAAAGTATTTTTAAACGGCTGTAAGTATACTGATAGAACAGCCACAAAAAAAGGGGCTAATTAGCCCCTTTTTTACTGTTGGATAAATTTCCAACAAGAAATCAAAAATATTAGCGACGTAGGCCAAGCTCTTTGATTAGTGCAGCATAACGGTCAACGCTCTTGCCTTTTAGGTAGTCAAGAAGGTTACGACGTTGGCTAACTTTACGTAGAAGACCACGACGAGAGTGGAAATCTTGCTTGTGGTTAGCGAAGTGACCTTGTAGCTTGTTGATGTCAGCAGTTAGAAGTGCAACTTGTACTTCTGGTGAACCTGTATCACCTTCTGCACGTGCGAACTTTGCTACGATTTCTGCTTTTTCTTGATTGCTTAGTGACATAATAACTCCAAAATAAGTTTAGTAATGCTTCAGCCGATCACTAATTCAGCCAAAGCGGAAGCTGGCGGATTATACCAGCATAAACTCCCCTTGCATAGGAAGATTTTATTGTGATTCTGGCTGAGCGGAAGATAGCGCGCGTTTAGCTTTCAATAACCCTTGTGGATTACGCTCGCCAATCCCAACAAACTTGCCATCAGCAACCACTTTAACAATACCGTCTGGTAAATTTTCGACAGCAACGGTTTGCCCGTGACCAAAAGCAACACCTTGCTCAGCGCTAATATCAACAACGCTCAAGTCGACCAAAGCGGTATCCATCGGCAACAATAATTCATCAAGATAAGTCGAAGGCGCAACTTCTTCCGCTTTTGCTTTCTCAAGTAACGCTTCTAGCTCGACTAAGGTAATCATTTTGTCGCTAGGATAATGACCAACCTCACTACGGTGTAACATAATAACATGCGCACCACAGCCAAGTTTCTCCCCCAAATCATCGACTATCGTACGAATATAAGTGCCTTTAGAGACATGTACTGTCATTTGAATTTGTTGAGTTTGCTCGTCGTATTCATCTAACGTAATACGATAGACATTAATCTTGCGGCATTTTCGCGGTACTTCGATACCTTCTCGGGCATATTTGTATAGCGGTTGGCCCTGATATTTGAGCGCCGAATACATCGAAGGGTACTGATCAGACTCCCCCAAGAAACTGGCAATTTCTCGTTCTAGCTGCTCAAGTGTTACATTTACTGGTCGCGTTTCAACTATTTCACCATCAGAATCTGATGTCGTCGTGCGCTCACCCAGCAGTGCTCTCACCACGTAGGTTTTATCGGTATCAAGCAAAAACTGGGTAAACTTAGTCGCTTCACCAAAGCAAATTGGCAACATACCTGTTGCCAGCGGATCCAAAGCACCAGTGTGGCCCGCTTTTTGAGCGAAATAAATGCCCTTTGCTTGCTGCAGTGCTTTGTTAGAAGAAATACCTTGCGGTTTATTTAATAACAGAATGCCGTCGATCGCACGGCCTTTGGTGCGACGCGCCATTACTCTTCCTCTTGGTCTTTATCTCCAGACTCAGGACCGCGCTTTGCGTTGTCTTCTCTGATCACAGAGTCAACCAAGTTAGAAATACGCATACCTTCCATTAGGGAGTTATCAATAACAAATTTAAGCTCAGGCATGATACGCGCACGAATACGCTTGCCAAGAAGCGAGCGAATATAACCGGTTGCTTCATTCAGAATAGCCGCACTTTGCTTAGTTTTGTCTTCATCATTGGTATTCAACACAGTAATGAATACTTTTGCATAAGAAAGATCACGTGATACCTCAACAGCTGACACTGTTACCATACCCAATCTAGGATCTTTAATTTCGCGCTGTAGGATCACCGCAATTTCTTTTTGAATTTGCTGTGCTACACGATCTGTACGAGAAAATTCTCTCATTTTCACCACTTAAAATTTCAAAATCTATGAGATCACAAATGGGGGCTAGTGCCCCCATCTCAAGTATTTTAACAACTTACAATTAAAGCGTACGCTCAACCTGTACAGTTTCAAATACTTCGATTTGGTCACCGACTTTAACGTCGTTGTAGTTCTTAACGCCGATACCACATTCCATACCGCTACGAACTTCAGCAACGTCATCTTTAAAGCGACGTAGTGATTCAAGCTCACCTTCGTAGATAACCACGTTATCACGAAGTACACGGATTGGCGCGCTACGTTTAACCACACCTTCAGTTACCATACAACCTGCAACAGCGCCGATCTTAGGTGACTTGAACACGTCACGAACTTCAGCAAGACCAATGATCTCTTGCTTAAATTCTGGTGCAAGCATACCTGTCATTGCTTGTTTTACTTCTTCGATTAGGTTGTAGATAACGCTGTAGTAACGTAAGTCTAGGTTCTCAGTATCAATAACTTTACGAGCAGAAGCGTCCGCACGTACGTTAAAGCCAACCATAATAGCGTTAGAAGCCGCTGCAAGGGTTGCATCTGTTTCAGTGATACCACCAACACCAGAACCGACGATCTTCACTTTCACTTCATCTGTAGACAGTTTAGTCAATGAATCAGCGATTGCTTCGATAGAACCTTGAACGTCTGCTTTCAGTACGATGTTCACTTCAGATACGTCGCCTTCAGTCATGTTAGAGAACATGTTCTCAAGCTTCGCTTTCTGCTGACGAGCGAGCTTCACTTCGCGGAACTTACCTTGACGGTATAGTGCCACTTCACGTGCTTTACGCTCATCACGAACTACTGTCGCTTCGTCACCAGCAGCTGGTACGCCAGAAAGACCTAAGATCTCTACAGGAATTGAAGGACCCGCTGATTTGATGTCTTTACCGTTTTCGTCTTTCATCGCGCGAACACGACCATATTCAAGACCGCAAAGTACGATATCACCTTGGTTTAGGGTACCTGATTGAACAAGTACAGAAGCGATAGGACCACGACCTTTGTCAAGACGAGACTCGATTACCACACCAGACGCCATACCTTCTTTAGAAGCTTGTAATTCTAATAGCTCAGATTGCATTAGGATAGCTTCTAGTAGCTCGTCAATACCAAGACCAGTCTTAGCTGAGATGTGAACAAACTGCGTTTCACCACCCCAGTCTTCTGGGATTACGTCTAGTTGAGCAAGCTCATTCTTAACGCGGTCAGGGTCAATACCCTCTTTATCCATCTTGTTCACGGCAACGATAAGTGGTACTTCGGCCGCTTTGGCGTGCTGTACCGCTTCTTTCGTCTGAGGCATTACACCATCATCTGCAGCAACAACTAGTACAACGATATCGGTTGCTTTCGCACCACGAGCACGCATTGACGTAAACGCCGCGTGTCCAGGAGTATCTAGGAAAGTGACCATGCCACTGTCTGTCTCAACATGGTATGCACCGATATGCTGAGTAATACCACCGGCCTCGCCGTCAGCAACTTTCGCTTTACGAATGTAGTCAAGTGTTGAGGTTTTACCGTGGTCAACGTGACCCATTACTGTCACTACTGGCGCACGTGGTTCAAGAGACCCCTCTTCACTGCGGTCACTTAGCACTTTTTCTTCCAGTTCATTTTCTTTTACTAGAACAACTTTATGACCCATTTCTTCAGCGACTAGCTGCGCAGTTTCTTGATCGATAACTTGGTTAATCGTAACCATGTCACCCATCTTCATCATGGTCTTAACAACTTCCGCACCTTTCACTGCCATACGAGAAGCAAGTTCTGCAACAGTGATAGTTTCACTGATACGTACTTCTTGTTTCACTTCGGCTGCAGGTTTTTGGAAACCGTGCTGTAACGAAGTTGGCGCTTTTAAGCGACCTTTTTTACCTTTCAGCTTCCTCGCATTCGCTTCTGCTGCTTCATCTTTTGCTGACTTTTTCTTCTTCTTACGACGTGCGCTTTTCTCTTCACGTGCGTCAGATTCATCTTCAGCTTCACGTGCGTAAGTTGAAGTTGTCAGGTGATGATCGGCATTTTCTTCACGACGAAGACGCTCTTCCTCTTCCGCCTTCCAACGTGCTTCGTTTTCTTCAGCTAGACGACGAGCTTCTTCCGCTTGACGTTTTGCTTCTTCTTCTGCCTTTTTCAGGGCTGCCGCTTCTGCTTCTTGACGCAGACGCTCAGCTTCTTGACGTTCTTTAATTTGTTGCGCGCTATCCACTTCTTTACTCTGCTTATCTTTGGCTTGACGTTCAGCATCCGCTTGTCGCTTCGCCTCTTCTTTAGCTTTGCGCTCGGCTTCCTCGTTGGCCTTGCGTTCCGCTTCTTCGCGCGCATTGCGCTCAGCTTCTTCTTTGGCCTGTTGCTCAGCTTGTTGCTGAGCCATTAACTCTGCTTCTTTGCGCGCAGCTTCCTCTGCAGCTAAGCGTTCTTGCTCTTTCTGCTGCTCGATTGCGCTCTTTTTAACGTAAGTGCGCTTCTTACGGACTTCTACAGATACAGACTTTGCTTTACCAGACGAGTTAACACTCAATGTGCTTTTACTCTTACGCTGTAGAGTCATACGCTCAGGACCGGTTGAACCAGTGCCACCGTGTTGCTTGCTCAAGTGATCAAGCAACGTCGCCTTTTCGGATTCAGTAACTTGGTCGCCCTCGGCTTTGGTGATCCCTGCATCTTTTAACTGTTGTAGTAATTTATCAACAGTTGTACCAATACTCTCGGCTAGTTTGTTAATGCTCACTTCTGCCATACGTGATGTTACCTCCGTTAATAAATTACTCTTCGCTGAACCAGCAAATGTTACGTGCAGCCATGATTAGCTCACCAGCTTGCTCTTCAGATAACTCAGAAATTTCGACTAAGTCATCAATACCTTGCTCAGCAAGATCTTCAAGTGTAACGATACCTTTGCTAGCAAAAACAAAAGCGGTGTGACGCTCAAGTCCTTCCAGTGCTAGTAGGTCTTCTGCAGGCTCTGCATTTTCAAGACTTTCTTCATCGCGAAGCGCTTTCGTAGTCAGTGCATCTTTTGCACGATTACGTAGCTCTTCAACTGTTTCTTCGTCTAGACCGTCAATTTCTAAAAATTCAGCTACTGGTACATAAGCAACCTCTTCAAGTGAAGAGAAACCTTCGTTGATCAGTAACGTTGCAAAATCATCGTCGATGTCTAGATTTTCAGTGAATAGATTAACCAGTTTATCTGATTCTTCCGCGCTCTTACGCTCCATCTCTTCCACTGTCATTACATTTAGTTCCCAACCAGTAAGTTGGCTAGCTAAGCGTACGTTTTGACCATTACGACCAATCGCTTGCGCTAGATTGTCAGCTTCAACTGCAATTTCCATCGTACGCGTATCTTCATCCATTACGATTGAAGCTACTTCAGCCGGTGCCATTGCGTTGATTACGAACTGTGCTGGGTTATCATCGTAAAGTACGATGTCAACACGTTCACCGCCAAGCTCTGAAGAGACTGCTTGTACACGTGCGCCACGCATACCAACACACGCACCTACAGGATCGATTCGCTTGTCGTTTGATTTTACAGCGATTTTAGCACGAGAACCAGGGTCACGTGCAGCGCCTCTCAGTTCAATCATTTCTTCGCCGATTTCAGGAACTTCAATACGGAACAGTTCCATCAACATTTCTGGCTTAGAACGCGTAACAAATAGCTGTGCACCACGTGCTTCAGGCTTCACTTCATACAGCAGACCTCGTACACGGTCACCTGGACGGAAGCTTTCGCGTGGTAGCATGTCTTCACGGTAAATTACCGCTTCAGCATTGTTACCAAGGTCGATAACGATAGCGTCACGCGTTGCCTTTTTAACAACACCTGTCACTAGCTCGCCTTTTTGATCTTTATATGCATCAACGACTAATGCGCGCTCAGCTTCTCGTACTTTTTGTACAATTACCTGCTTCGCCATTTGTGTCGTGATACGGTCAAATTTAATTGATTCGATCTGTTCTTCGACGTAATCACCTAATTGAATATCCGGCTCATCAACTTGCGCCGCTTCAAACGTAATTTCCGCATACGGATTTTCTAGTGAACCATCTTCTTGTGGCTCAACCGCTTTCCAACGACGAAAAGTATCGTACTCGCCCGTTTTACGGTCGATAGTAACGCGTACTTCGATTTCACCGTCGTGCTTCTTTTTTGTTGCTGTCGCTAGTGCGAACTCTAATGCTTCAAAAATCTTTTCTCTTGGGACCGCTTTTTCATTGGAAACAGCTTCTGCCACCAATAATATTTCTTTTGCCATAGGTAATGCCTCGCTTGCCCTTGTCCTTCGCACTCAAAGTTAGAATTTTGCGATGATATTGGCACGTTCAATGTTACTCAACATCAAGATAAAATCCTGACTGTCAACTTTCAACGTGATCATATCGCCATTAACTGCTACTAAGTCGCCTTTAAAATTACGGCGACCTTCTTGCGGAAGTTTAGTACGCAAACGTACTTCCTCTCCCACTGCTGCTTCATAGTGAGCTTGTTTGAATAATGGTCTGTCAACACCAGGAGAAGATACTTCCAAACTATATTCGTTCGTAATCGGGTCTTCGACATCTAAAATTGCACTAACTTGACGACTCACTTCCGCACAGTCATCTACATTAATGCCGTTTTCATGATCGATATATACACGAAGTGTAGAATGACGACCAGCTTGCACAAACTCAAGACCGAGTAATTCAAAGCCACACGCAGCAACTGCAGGCTCCAACATTTCAGTCAAATCTTGCTCGAGTTTTGACACAGAACTCCTCCATACAAACAAAAAAAGGGCCTAAAGCCCCAAATCATAGCTGCTTGATCTTGGGCTCAGAATACACCTTGCGCCAGATACAACAACGCCCCGAACCAAGCGGGGCGTCACACGAATAACAAACTGTGTGGCCAAAGGCCGTGCTTGGTTTGCGAGCTATCTCAGCCAAATTAATCATCAACTTAAACAAAAAAGCTGATGCTTAAACGCAAAACGCGCATTACAAGGAATGCGCGAAATCAAAGAACTCAATCTTTAACTTGGTTGCGGGAGCCGGATTTGAACCGACGACCTTCGGGTTATGAGCCCGACGAGCTACCAGGCTGCTCCATCCCGCGCCAACACATAAAATTGTTTTACTTCTACTTTTCAAAGAAGTGGCAATCGGATTTGAACCGACGACCTTCGGCTCTTTACAAAATTAAGCGCCCGACCATCTATCAAGCAACTCCATTCCACACCGAAACATAAATTGTTTTACTTCTACTTTTCAAAGAAGTGGTATCTTAAAAATACCATTTTACTGAGCAATGCATCGCTCATGCTTAAAGACAATTATACTGAAAAACAAAAGTCTCAGGCCTATTGCCTAAATATGCTGCGTATTATAAAGACAGTATGCCTAGATAGCAACCTTGATTTAGAACTATCTTCTGGTGTTTCAGTTCATTGTTGAGGTGCAATCCGGCATTTTACTTTTCATATATCACATCATCGCACCCAACTCATCGGTCCAGTTTGATTTTAACACTGCTTTATGTAACAAAAAGTAAACTCCTGATCCATAATTGAGTGCAATAAAATTAACTTCCTTCAATGATTAAACTAAGATTGAGGCAAGAGAGCCTTATCGATAGTAAGGCAAGAGCTTTACTATTTAATTATCTTAAAAACAATTTTTAACGTAATAAATGATAGGTTTGCTCCTTCAAGTCGAACAAGCTATTAATTGAAGCTGAAGTAGGAACAAAATGATGAAAGAAAGGAAAACCAAATGAAAGCAGCTATAAAATCAAGCTTATTACCAGCATTATCTTTATTTAGCTTTGAAGCATTTGCAGCGCAATGTGCATCGGCAGGACCACAAACACCGAGAGATATTGATAGTTCGCAGGGTCACAACAAACGAGTTTTTGCTATGGCTCCACCAAAAGAAAAACTCAACCTATGTAACATTCACTTTCATAAAAATGCGGAACACAAAGCCAAAGACTTCTCAGTAGTCTCTAATGACCCAAAATACGGTGGATTCCAGTGTAATGCGACAGCGAGCCTTACCCCAGCAGAGCTTGCTCCTGTAGAGGGTAAAGTATGTAGCAACGTAAAACCGGGCGACACAATTGAAGTACACTGGGTTCATAGCTCTTGTGATGTAAAACCAGGGCCCACACTTGGTGCTTGCTTGAACGACAGCTGTGCCAACCCCGATCTACGCGTTGAAACTCAGGTATTTTTGGTGGTTAATGATAAAAATGCGCAAGACTTCACTGCGCTTGATTATCAAGGGCAAGTTGGCGGCTACCATCAAGCAGGTGCTCTACCAAGTAATACAGGCACGCCGGTTGAGTTTCTAGGTTCAACCACAGGACCTAGCTATAACAACCAACAGTGTTCACCTTTACAGGTAAGCTGGAGCGTACGCCCAAGCTGTGCCAAGGTTGATATAAATAGTCTCGCACGTTGGTGTAAAGACAATGATTTTGAAGAGGACCATGCGCATGGCATTCGCAAACTTGTGACAGATCCACAGTTACTTTCTCCAATTACGCACTAATATTTTTAAATGAACGTGGGCCGTTGCTCAATATCGGCCTACTGTAGCTGGCTTCAGCATATTGAAATTCAATTAATTATTGCAATGTAAGAAAACTCTCACAAAAAGATATTAAAAAGTCTCGCATTTAAAAAAAACAGCTATACTCAAGCTTAGGCAATTTGTTTTCTTGAGCAAAGGATCCGCTCTTCACCAGTTTGAAGAGGCGTCTATGAGCATAACTCCCTATCAATATCAACTTTTAACTCAAACGCTAGCGAGTATTCGCCCGAATTTCCACGGCTTTTGCACCTCTTGGTATAACCAGATCCAACATTACGATTTACGTATGCAAATACCAACAAGCGTTGGACAAATTATAATCTGGGAACATCAGATATTCGATTTTGTACAAAATTGCGTAATGCGGATTCCGCAACAATCCAACTTATTGCTTTATCTGCAAAAGCAACGAGAAACACTTTTATTTATGGGTACGACAGAAAGAGATATCAGTGTCTTACTATTCACATTTACCGCAACATTGAAGAGTCACCTGGGCAGGCACTTTACCAGTGCCGCAAAGAATGCTTGGAATAAAGCGTTGCTACTTATAGAGAATATGCTTCGTTTTGAGTTATTCAAAAAGACAAATGTTATTGGCCTGCAGGAATTTAAAAAAGCACAACAGCAAGTGAACTAACTGAGCTTCTAGTCATAATTAGACAACTGCAACCACTAAACATCGCTCTAAAGCCAAAGTCTTGCTGAGCTTGCAAGTCCAAACTCTGCGTGACTTCTGGCTCTTAGCTTATTAGACTTTCATAAAATTTTTATATAGGAAGTGATAAAATGCTAAGAGCGATTGCCTTTGCGTCTACTATTGTTGTCTCACTCACCGCATGCGATATGCTGGAAGATTCTAAAGCCCAAATCGAGGCGCAATACTTGTCTGAACATCAAGAGCTACAGCAAGTGGTTGAACAGATCCGTGATAAAGGAATTGAGTCAGTACAAGCATCAGCAAAGGCAGGTAGTGTTGCAGCTTGTGTAGCAAACAATCTTGACGCCGACCCGATGGGGGCACTTATTACCGTTGAAGGGGCATTGCAAGACAGTGCAAATCTAAGCGACCTACTCAACTCTATTTCTCGCCTCAGTCAGCAGGAAATTTCCATCGAACAATTTCCTGATTTACTTCAGCAAGGTGCTGATACCGTTAGATATTTAAGAACCCTGCTCGAGCAGTACGATTTGGCTGAGCTAAAACAGCAAGCGAGCAACTTACTTGAACAAGGCCAAACCAAAACACAAGACGTTGGTGCTCACTTGCGGACACTTATCGAATCTTGCCAAACTAACTGAGCAATTTAGCTGATTGTTACGTATAGAGTCTTATTCGTTCATGACTGTTAAGAATAAACGTGAAAGTAGGACTCTATTTATTTGAAAACGACTGTCGCCTTAGTGATAATCCCGCACTTACAAAGCTGGCGTCTCTAGTCGACACACTTATCTGTATTTATCTACCCAGTGTAAACCTATGGACGGCTCGCAAAGCACAGTGTTCAACTTCTTTTGCTGTCGAATGTTATCGCAATCAGACGCTCAACGCCTTGCATCAATCACTAACGTCACAACAACAGAAGCTGTATATACTACGTGACACAACTCACCTCAAAGCACTGACCGAGATTATTCATACACAGCAGATAACTCATATTGGCCGCGCAGCTCATCCAGGATTCGATGAACAAAAACTTTGGTTAAAGTTACAAGACAAGTTTCCGCATATTCAATATATTAGCGCTTATTCTAGTACGCTATTTGAACCAGAGATATTACCACTCAAAATCAGTGAGCTGCCACCTAGTTTTACGCCATTTAGAAAAGCAGTTGAGGAAATTGAACCTAATCCACCTATTGCAACCGCTATACTTCCACCAAGGCCAAACCAGGTTGCTGATTTAACCGAATTCAAAGCAAATGTTCCATACAGTGTCAAAGTGCCAGCGGGTGAAGCACAAGCACAACAGCAGCTACAACAATATTTTCAAACGGATGCAGCGCTTACATACAAAGAAACCAGAAACGCCTTGTTCGGTGAGCATTTTTCCACTCGCTTTAGCCCGATACTCGCCTTTGGCGCTATCAGCCCTAAACAGATCAAGCAAGCACTTACTCAATTTGAGCAGCAAAGAGGCGCAAATGAGTCAACCTACTGGATTTGGTTTGAGCTTCTGTGGCGTGAGTACTTTCATTGGTATGCATTCAAACATCAACAGAAGCTATTTTACTTTTCAGGCGTCAAAGCCAAAACACCAAAAACCAGTTTCTATCCAGAGCGCTTTTTAAAGTGGTGCCAAGGTCAAACGCCCAGCGCACTAGTCAATGCCATTATGCACGAATTAACTAAAACTGGCTGGATTTCCAACAGAGCGAGACAAATAGCTGCGAGCTACTTTGTAAATGAGCTACAACTAGATTGGCGCTATGGTGCTGCTTTTTTTGAGCAACATCTTATCGATTATGACGTCGCGGCAAACTGGGGAAATTGGCAGTATAGCGCGGGCGTTGGGGCTGACCCTCGAGGCGGTCGCCATTTTAATATCAAAAAACAGCAAGAGCTATTTGACCCAGACAGCAAATATATAAAACTATGGCAAGGAGACGCCTCCTCACAACTAGATAGCTATGATTACGTTGGCTGGCCTTTGGAGAATAATGAATGACACAGCAAAAGCATCAGTACAAAGCCATCAGATTGATTCTTGGCGATCAACTCAACGCCAAACACAGTTGGTTTTCTGACGATAAAGCCGAGTATCTATATTTGATAGCAGAGCTCAAGCAAGAAGCTAACTACACCAAACATCACATACAAAAGGTATGCGCATTCTTCAAAGCCATGAAAAATTTCGCTATTGCTCTGGATACAGCAGGATTCAATGTGCTTCACCTTACACTTGATGAGACTCAGGACTATTCAGATCTTCCCGCTTTAATTACTGATTTATGTGATAAGTATCAAGTATCAAACTTCGACTATCAGCGACCTGACGAATATCGCTTACTCAAACAAATGACGGAGTTGAGATTAGACCATTTACAAGTTCGCTGCTTTGATACTGAGCATTTTCTAGTTCCATATGAAGAGCTGGATGACTATTTAACCCCAGGAAAACACACCACAATGGAGTTTTTCTATCGCAAGCTGAGGCGACGTTTTAATATATTGATGGAAGAAGGAGAACCCGTTGGTAAACAATGGAACTTCGACAGCCAAAACCGTAACAAGCTCAAACCAAAAGATATCGACGCTATTCCACAACCACTTTGTTTTGCCAACAATGTTAGTGACATTTTAAAGCGGATTGAACACCATAAAGTGAAGACTATTGGTAACACTAAAAATGAACTGCTTTGGCCGACTACACGCGCTCAAGCCCAAGAACTTTTATGCTATTTTTGTGAGCACCTACTGCCTTCATTCGGTCAATTTCAAGATTCAATGACCTGCAAAAGTGACGATAAATGGTCGCTGTATCACTCACGGCTCTCTTTTGCGCTCAACACAAAGATGCTCCACCCTAAACATGTTATTGATAGCGCGATCGCAGCTTACGAAAACAACTCACAAATTGATATCGCCCAGATTGAGGGGTTTGTTCGGCAAATATTGGGCTGGCGAGAATATATTCGAGCCGTTTACTGGCTCAATATGCCTGACTACCGCCATAAAAATTACTTGCTCGCTCAGCGCAACTTGCCAAGTTACTTTTGGCACGGAAAAACGAAGATGCGTTGCCTAAGTGAAGCCATCACTCAAAGCCTAGATTATGCCTACGCCCATCATATTCAAAGATTAATGGTCACAGGAAACTTTTGCCTGTTAACCGGAATTCACCCAGATCAAGTGGATGAGTGGTATTTAGGTATATACATCGACGCCATTGAATGGGTGGAAATGCCGAACACAAGAGGTATGACACAATTTGCTGATCACGGCATAGTAGCAACCAAACCTTATGCTGCAAGTGGTAACTACATGCAAAAAATGAGTGATTATTGTCAGCATTGCCACTACGACGTCAAACAAAAATCGGCGGACGATGCTTGCCCGCTTAACAGCCTTTATTGGCATTTTATGCACCGCCATGAAGACAAATTTGCCAATAACCATCGTATTGGCATGATCTATCGAAATTGGCAAAAACAAGATGAGAAAACACAGCAAGAAATACTTACAAGAGCACAGTGGTGTCTAGATAACATTGAGCAGCTTTAGGCTGCGCTTGCTCGCAACCTAATATTAAAAGAGACGCCAACGCCTTTTTTTAATTTTTACTTTATGAACCCAGTTCACCTCAATGGTAGTGACGGCAAGTACATCTCGAGACTGCTTTGAAATAAGTTCATAACTTAAACTCTCATCAGAACTAAAGTCTAACTCATATTTAAAAGTGTCTGTTTTAGCCCAGCATTGTAGGATTTTTTTCGACAAACTTTCTCGAATACAGTAGTCACCTTCAGTTGGTGCATTTACGGTTACTTTGACGTCCGCATAGCAGGTCCTCCCCTGGTTCAGGGCAACACACTTGCTTGGTACGGCATGGAGTATTCCCACTGAGACAGTTTCTTCGGCATGTAGCAATTCACTAAATAGCAAACCTAGAAACAACACTATCCATGTGATTAATTTAGAAAACATACTTCACCCCAGTAAAAAACACTCTAGCGTGACGAGAGCGAACTAAGGGGCTATCTAGCGTATCTTGCGATCCAACCAACCAAGATGCACCAGCGCTGAACACCCAATCTTCTGCAATGGGATAATTAAGCTGCATTTGTGCAAATGCAGAGGCTGAGGCACCGGGTTTATAGGGAGAAAGATACTCATTAACTTCAGCCTCAGAAACACCGTAAAAGTAGCTATGAAAATTACTAGAATAATAATTAGCGCCGAAATTTAGCCACAAATCCCAGTTTCTTAATTCAAAGTTACGTGTCGCTTCAAGGTGAAACACCCAACCATTGGTATCTCCAAAGACATCATAAACAACTTCAGCAACAGCAAGAAACTCTCCAACATGGCGGTAATATGAAAAACCTAGTGAATTGTCTTGTTTACGCTCTCTGATCCCTCGCAGCTCAGGCACTACATCGTCACTTTCATAGTAGCCGCGCTCCGAAAAAGGCAACATATAGCTGCCATAAATGGCATCTATTCCCCACTCACCATTATTGATAATTTGGTAACCAATATCCGATCCGCCAAAGAAATCCCCTGAATGAGTATTGAGGTAAAAGTTTTTATATTCTATTTTTGCATCGACAAGAAAGGTACCGTGTTTAAATGAAGAATCCGTACCAACCAAAGCCGGCATAGTCATATCAACATAGAAAGCACCAACACTCAGCTGCCAAGCAAACTCGCCGTCGAGCTCATCATCCCGTTCTTCGCATATTCCGTAAAACGGTAATAATAAACTGATTATTATAAGTAGTTTATTCATGGTTCCATTTATCTAGCGCAGATGTGCCTAAATTCTACCCGAGATCATACCTGACCCATTTATGACCAACAAGCTTCTTCTCTATTTTTTAGCCATCAGCATAAATTAACTTTATTTTAATTAAAAGTTCACATAAATTATTTTAAATAGCGCACTTTGCTTTTAGCAGAAAAATTTGCGTTCACATAAATTAAAATGAATAGAGGCAACTCATGAAAAAATATGTACTCCCTATAGCGCTACTAGTTGCAGCAGGTCAAAGCCACGCATTTAGTCAAGAAACACATAAGCGTATCGTAATCGATGCGGTGAACTACATGGCACAAAATCCAACAACGACACAGTATGCGAAACTACAAGCCTATGCTCAAGCTAACGGCATGTCTGTATCGCAGCTCGCCAATGTACTAGGTCAGGCAGCTTATGATGTCGATGACTTTGAAGATACGTTTTTTTGTGGCGCTATTACGGGTGATTGTGTACAGGCACCTCTTTGGGGGGCAGCTGAAAGCATAGTGAAATATACTAGCTACTGGCACTTCCAAAACCATACTCAAGGAGCTGATACTCACGGTAATGACTTCGGTGGTTATAATTATCAAAAGCTAACCGTGTGGGGCTCTGTTGATACAATGGCGGCTACTTGGTTAAAAGGTGACTATTTAGACGATGGTCATGGCGGAGAAACGGGTTGGTTCAGTGCTGATGACACTAAATACGATAGTTATGGGGTCACAGAAAAGCACTATCGCATTGATAGTCACTCAACATACAGTATGTACGATGATTTTGAAGAAATGCCTTTTCAACCGATTGATAACTTAGGTCAGTATTGGTACCAAAGTTATGTGCAAAGCGGAAACCCACAGGTACTCGGCTTTGTATTTCACACCACGGATTTACTGCAACCACACCATACTTGGACAACATCAGCTCTGAATCATGCTGGCTGGGAGTCTTGGGTAAAAGACTATTATGATCAAGAATCATTAAATGATTTTACTTTGGTCAAGCAAGCAATGAATAGTTTTAGTGCGGTTGATACTAACTCAACAGACATCCGCCCATTACTAACCCAAGGCGGCGCTTTCTCCTATTCGCAAGGTGGCATCGTATTGAATTCTGAGGATCATTACGACCGTGTGAATACAGGAAAACAAGTGATCCCACATGCGATAGCTATGGTTGTTCACTTACTCAATCACGCGATGGACGTGAGATAATGCGATTTTTTTTACTTCTCTTGGTAAGCAGTTATTGCTTACCAAGCTTTGCCTCACCAAGTATACCTAAAGCCCTGACGCCTTTGGTTCACCAACTCTATCTTGAGCAAGGTCGAAAGCTATCTAAAAAGCAAACTGCGGCGCAATTGCTTGAAAACCAATTTTTATTATTCCAAGCGAGGCAACTTAACCCAAGTATTTTGGAGCGCCAATCTAACGTTGGTTTCAGCACCGAATATCACGTCGATAAGTTTCTCGCAAGCTCACTCTTGCACTGGTTCCCAGTACTTTCTCAGCTTGAAAAAAAACACTACCCCTTGGTATTTGATAAAAATCAAATGCTCTCCTTACTGGGTCAGTACCCCGCTGACGGACAATATACTGCAGAGCAATTACTCAAATGGCAACAGCAGCAGCTAACAAAATCAGCGCCACTGACACTTGCTCAAGTATTACACAGCCAATCAATGCAAAATCGCTTTAAACTTCACCAAGGAGAGCTCGCGTTACTGCAAGCTATTGTCAATCAACATCTCAATCAACAGGCGCTATTTACCGCCGCAAAACCTTACGTGGCAAAGCAAGGTCTGACAATAGAACAGTTACGACAAGTGGTAACCGCAGAACTATTGAGGCCGAGCATGCTGGCATTTCTTGGTGTTAAGGAAGAGATGCACGGTGCAACGAGCCAGTATGTTGATGCCCTAAGAAGTGAAATTCCAGAAAGTGCTATCGCGAAGTATTATGAGCGTCATAAGAAGAGGTTTAAATACATCAAACAAGTCAGTGCAAGCGCAGCAAAGTTCCCCGAACAAAAAGCCGCACAGCAATTTAACGAATATGCAAATGCACACTCATGGCAACAAGCCGTCGCTAAATATACTCCCAATTTAATATGGCAAGCCAAACTCATTCCGCTGACGCGCCAAAGCACGCCAAAATGGGAAACACAGCTGGCGTTTAGTAACCAACAGGGCAAGATAACGCCTAGTATTCGCACGCCAAGTGGCGAATGGCTGGTATTGTATAGCCAATCACCGATATATGATTACTACGATGTGAAAAGTGAAACAGTACGCTACCAAGCACTGCGAGCACTAACCCAAGAGTTTGCTCAGCACAAATTCGAGCAAAATTATATGGCTTGGAAAGCAGCAAACAGCGGAGCGGTAATATGAAGTATTGGCAAGCATTGATCGTTATATTCCTTGGGGCAGTGATCGCTGCATTCACACTGCGTTTTGCCAACATCAGTTGGCAAAACGCCACATATAACGCCCTATCACAGGCAGAGGCTGAGCCCGAGCCGGAGAAAAGAGCTGAAGCATTAAGCGCACCAATCAATACTTATGCTCCACTCAACTCAAATGCCAAGACCTCACGCAAAGCTGTTAAGTCGATCACGGATCCTGAATATGTGCCGCCAATAAGCCGAGTCGAAAAGCAGAAGGATAATTTTCAGGGCGACTTGTCGGATACTAATGCCTACCAAGCGTATTTGAATCAAAAAGACGCCAAGTTAAAACAACAGTATATTGCGGCCGTCGATGTCAAAGTAGAGCAAATAGAAACACTGCTAGCGCGTGGGATTAAAGAGGGATTACCACAACAACAGTTACAAGAGGCAAGAGATAAAATCAATGCACTTAAAGACATGCAAAGTGAATTACGTATTGAACTAAGTGAACGTGATAACAAATAAAGTTAGGCAGTAGCTCCACTCGCCTAACCCCCTGCCAAAAGCGAAAACAATTAACGTACCTGCAGCTGAACCTTGCCGCTAGCCACATTAGGGTTTTTCATCACCGCATTGAGGACTACATCTTGTTGACCTCCGTGATAATAGCTAATAATTTCTTCCAGCACTTTTTTGGGAGTACTTGGATTCATCGCAAGTGCAAGGTGGGTAGCAAAGTCTCGTTTTAGACTCAAATAAGTTAGCGTGTTTGGTGCCGTCGCGGGGTTTTGTGCAACAGCTATATCTATCACATCGCCACTTTCAGGGAGATAAGAAACCAACGCTTCGAGTTGCTGAGCTGAAGTGTGACTGTCTTTGGCTTGTTTTAACACTACAACATGTTGATTCATGTGTAATAAGATATAGATCGCAATGCTGACAACACCTCCCCAAAGCGCTAAGTGTGTATATTTGATGCTCAGAACTAAGCCATCGACATGCATATCATGACGGGCAGCATGCATTTTCAAAAAGAAATAGCTAAAAATGGCGCTGAATAGAAAAACCAAAAAACTATGAATTAGCATGGCGTTTACACCAGCATCTTGCGAAAAGGGAGAAAATGGCACCTGGTGATGAAATTGTGCAGACATCCGAAACAACAGGGTATAAAATCCCCCCGCAATGAGTAACGATAACCCACCTGATTTCAACAACAATATCAGCTTATCTTTTAGTTCCATTCTTCATCTCAACGCAATATTTTTCTTCTACCATACAAGTAACCCGCTAAAAACACTACACAGATAACCTAAACAGCACTAAATTCACAGCCAATAACCCAACTTAGCCTTCTTTGAGCAAGTGGATGAAATACAAACCATACAGAGTAAAATCAGAAATTAGACAAAAAAAGCCGCCTTGCGACGGCTGGTTGGAAATCAATAGATTAGCTTAATATTACTTGCTCTCAAGTAAGTTGCCCGAGCCAATTTCTATTTTTCTTGGCTTCAGTGCTTCCGGTATCTCACGCTCGAGATCAATAACCAGTAAGCCGTGCGTTAGGTCTGCACTTAATACTTTGACGTGATCACCAAGTTGGAATTTGCGCTCGAAACCGCGCTCGGCAATACCTTGGTGAATAAATTTACGCTCTTTAGCTTCGTCAGCCGCTTGCTTTTGACCTTTCACAGTCAACGTATTGTTTTCTGACTCCAGCGTTAGCTCTTGCTCGGTAAATCCTGCAACAGCCATGGTAATTTGGTACTTGTCTTTACCTAGCGCTTCAATGTTGTATGGTGGATAGCTAGGTTGTTTATCTGTTCTTGCGGCATCATCCATCATAGAAGCTAAATGATCAAAACCGATAAATGAACGATATAATGGTGATAAATCTACTGTACGCATAATTTTGTATCCTCTTAAAGCTATACATAGGTGCTCACTCTTCAAAAAGAACAAATAAGCACTTTAAAAACAAATGGTTATTTAATTTATGAGGCCCTATCGGCGTCCTCATAAAGCTATTTATGGCCAGCAAATTTATTTTCAAGGAAATTCTTTTAAAAATTTTCAACTTTTATAAAAAATCTTTTTAAAACAGACAAGTATATTTTTTCTATCACATGTAGGTCGCTGAGGGATAGATGTTCATTCACTTGATGAATTGAATCATTCTTTACCCCGCATTCGATCACTTGCGTTTTTCCAGTCGCGAAGAAGCGACCATCAGAGGTGCCGCCTGCGGTACTTAAACTCGGATATTGCCCCGTTGTTTCTTGGATTGCTTGCTCTACCAGAGTTAAAAAGCAGTTTTCTTGCTTCGCGCCGGTGTAAAATGATTCACAAGGCCGCTCCCAACAGATCTCCAACTCAGTACCGGATTTAGCCAGCGACTCCTGAATGTACTGCACCACTTCTTGGCTTTTGTAAGCATGGCTGTAACGAATATTAAAGGTGATTTCACACTCTGCTGGTACTAAATTATCCACGATACTTGGAACTGTGATCCCGGTGACTTGCAGCGTGGTTTGCGATCCCACTTCATCTTTCCACCAAGGTAAAAGCGCGAGTTGACTAACTAACTGGCCGGCGACGTGAGCCGCATTAACGGTGTGTTCTGGATACGCCACATGCCCAGCCTTTCCTTTAACGTGAATACGTCCTGAAATGGCCCCGCGACGACCATTTTTTACCGTATCTCCCACCACTTGGTGTGAAGTCGGTTCCCCAACCAAACAAGCATCTAGCTCAATGTCATTTTCCACTAACCGCTCTGCGATCAATTTGGAACCAAACTCCGCTTCACCTTCTTCGTCAGACGTGAGCAACCAGTAAAAGCTTCCTTGTAATTTTTCACGGTGCTGAAGTAATGCTTTGGTTGCAGCAAGCATTGCCGCAACACCACCTTTCATATCTGCAGCTCCACGTCCATATATCACGCCATCAATAATCTGCGCACTAAATGGCGGCACAATCCAGCCTTTATTATTTGCAGGCACAACGTCCACGTGACCAGAAAAAGCAAAGGTGGGTCCTTCAGAGAAATGATAACTCGCAATTAAATTCTTTACTCCTTGCATCTCAAACTGCTCAATAGTAAAGCCCAGCGCGGCGAGTTGCTCTGACATAAAAGTGATAGTACCTGCATCACACGGCGTAACTGAGGGCGCTTGGATCAAGTGCGTTAATATCTCTGTGACGTAAGATGAGCTAAGATCTTGATATTGTGTTGCTAGTGACATAACTAAGAATGATTTGTAGATGAAATCTAGCAATTATTTAAAGATGAAACTTTGACCACAGCATTGCAGTTTTAATGCAAATTAATGACATCGAGAAAACTTAATCTAAATCAAACTTTCAAAAATTTCTGAAAGCTTACAATTTAAAAATTGATCTAGAACAGTTTTTCATTTTTTGAACCCTTTTAAGATGGCTTCATTGAAAACACACACTGTTTCACAGTTTAAAAATGTCCTCACATAGGGTTAGGAGAAGAAAATGAAAACTTTAAGCGCTGCACTTTTATCTACTCTGCTAGTTGCTGCTCCCTTCGCACACGCAAATTTCAGTGTTAATGTTGGTGCTATTAATGTAAACCCTGACAACACGGCCTCTGCCATTGATCAAGATAACTCGCTAGGCTTAGTCGCTGATTCAAATACTCAGCTTGGTATCACTCTTGATTACCACTACAGCGATAACATCGTGTTTGAACTAGTTGCGGCAACACCATTTTCTCATACCGTAGACGGTGCTGGTGGCTTGGCTGGAGCTGAAATTGCAGACATCAAACACTTGCCACCAACGCTACTTGCGCAGTACCACTTCTTTGATTCGAGTGCCAAGTTCCGTCCATTTATCGGTGCAGGTCTAAACTACACAGTATTCTTCGATGAAGAGCCAAGTGCAGCACTTAAGGCAACGCTAAAGACTAACGATGTGGAAGTTGATTTAGATAGCTCTTTTGGTATCGCATTACAAATTGGTTTTAACTACGACTTAAATGAAAAATGGGGTCTACACGGTATGATCTCCAAAATGGACATCAATACCGACGCAACAGTGTACGCAAACGGCGTAAAAGCATTGACTTCAGACGTTGAGATAGACCCTGTTGTGGCTATGTTCGGTGTGAAGTATAAGTTCTAACACCTAAGTAGTTTAAATCACAGATTTACTGTTACTTTCTCAATCCCCAAGGCCACTGATGTGGCCTTTATAATTTATATATTACTGTTTTTCTTTGCCTCTAACATGGCTTTCCAATGCATAATCTCAGGAGATAAAATAGGTGCTTCACCGTTAAACCCTGCCACTTCCAACATTTCCTCAACTGTAACTACCCCACCTTTGCGCTTGAATACTCCACGAACATACGCAATCGCATGTAGTCCACGCTTCGAATGAAATCGCTGCTCAATGTAAAAATATTTATGATCCCACCCCACCACCTTAGTGGTAATGGTAAACTTTTGCAGTGGTTTGATATCACGAATATAAGTAATCGCCGTTGCGTTCACAATTGGAAACCAGCGGCGTTTCATCACAGCTGCAAATAATCCAACTCGCTCTGTCATCCAAGTACGTGCCAAGTCCATGAACGCAAGATATCGAGAATTGGTCAAGTGCATATTAATATCACAGTCACTTGGTAGGGCACGATACTCAATATCTATCGGCGATAAAATGGAATCTGCTATTTGTTTATTCTGTCTTATTCTCCAAAACAACAGCAGTAAACGGAAATATAAATTCATAACAATGGTCTTACCAGTTAATAATTTTTCGATTCTAGCATAGCAATTCATATTCTAAAGTGATTATTTTGCTACGCTTACTTCTATAACCGATACATTGCTTTGACCCTTAGTTGCGGTAATGCTCTTGGTAAACTAGATTAATATCCTGAGCTTCGAAGAATGAGCGCCTTACTATCATGGCGAGAGAAGCCTGCAAAATAAGTTTAGAAACAACGAATTAGGCTTGGGCATGGCCAAGTCTATAATTAATAATAGCTAAAGTGAAGTCGATGAAAAAATTTTCCCTTTTTACTTATTTTACCTTGTTACTTGCCTTTTCCAGCGTGTGCTACGCAGACTTTGACTTTAAAGGAGAAGGCACATTAACTTACCCAACTGGTGTAGAAAAAGCGTTTGAGTTTGGTTTTGCTTGGAACAAACAGACTGAACAATTTCGCATAGGTGCGAATCTCTATGACATGTCTGAATTACCAGAGTCATACTCTGTCGCCATCACGCTAAGTAAAGACGATACCCGCGTTTGGATCCAAGAGTTCAATCAAGGTTTTATTTCTGAGTTTAAGTGGCAAATTGCAGATCATCACATCTCTCTTGTGAAAAAAGAGTTTAGTGACTCTGTGAAGGGTAATTACATCTTGACAGTAAATGGGATAGATTATTTCTTTGCGCGAGATAACGTTAGTATCACACTCTCTTTTGAAGAAGATGGCATTAAGAATATTAAGGTCGATGGCGTGACAAAAGACATGGGAACCAAATCATAAGGGCCACACACACCGCATGGCCTTCAGATCATACCTTGACTGTTTTTCTGTTTATCCCATACTCACGCAGCTTGTTGGCAACGGCTGTGTGACTCAATCCCAAACGTTTCGCCAGCTGTCGTGAACTTGGATAAGCAGGGTAAAGTTTGCGCAACAAAGTTGCTTCAAACCGCTTCACGGCTTGGTCTAACGTCCCTTCAAAGTCAGACTCCAAATAACCTAAGTCATGCGTAAAGGTCGGTAGGTTTAGATGCTCGGTACGAAGTTCTTTATCGTCAAGCAACGAAACTGCACGATAAATAGCGTTTTCTAGCTGCCTCACATTACCAGGCCACGGATAATTCTCTAAAAACTCAATACATTCTCTAGCAAGAGTTGGCGCTGGATGGCCATTTTGCTGGGCATATTTTTGTACAAAATGCTCAGCCAGAGGCCCGATATCTGCTTTCCTATCTCTGAGCGGCGCAATTTCAAGTGTTAGTACGTTAATACGATAGTAAAGGTCTTCTCTGAATGCACCTTCTTGCACCATTGCAGGCAAATCTTTTTGCGTTGCAGCTATGATGCGAACATTGACCTTAACTTCATTTTCGTCACCGACTTTACGGAAAGTACCATCTTGTAAGAAACGCAGTAACTTAGTCTGTAACTGTGTCGACATTTCACCCACTTCGTCGAGAAATACCGTGCCACCATCAGCCTGTTCTAATACACCGCGTTTTGGCGCTGCATTTTCTTCATATCCTGCGTAACCAAAAAGCTCGGATTCAGCAACGTCATCAGGTAATGAGGCGCAAGAAAGTGCGATAAAGGGTTTTAGCGAACGATTGGAAGCATAATGGCATGCTCTAGCCAGCAGCTCCTTACCCGTACCAGTTTCACCTGTGATCAGAATTGGCGCTTCTAGCTGTGCCATTTTTCTGGCTTCACGTACGACTCTGCGCATCGCTGTGCTGTGATTGTGAATGGTTGCAAAGCTTTCTTGACCATAACGACGAAATGCACTGACTTGTTGGCCTAATCGCGACTGCGACTTGATGTTAATTACCGCCCCTGCTAATACGTCACCTTCAATCCCCTGAGGTACCGAAATTGGCAAAATATCAGCAATAAAATCTTCCCCACCCACTTCTACTCGAGTCGTTTGGCCTAATACCTCTTTACCTTCTAACCAGCGGGTAAAATTAAATCCTTTCAAAAGGTTGTTAATATTAGCACCGATCACTTCCTTCTCAACCATGTTTAGGTCACGACAAGCTGCATCATTGCAGTGACGAACCCAACCTTTAGCATCAATAGAAATTACGCCATCAGGCAAAGCGCTGAGCAAAGTATTCAACTCATTATGCTCACGTTCTGATGGTAAAAACGCGGTAGTACGAACATCTTCAACGCCATCAATTAAACGGATCTCAGGCATAATTTTCTGGAACTGTTCAAATTCGATGGGTGGAAAGCTCACGTACATTCGACAATTTACTGAATCAACTTCTATACCTTTTAAGTCGACACGGTAACTCACCAAGATATTGAGAATTTCTTGGGCAATACCAATACGGTCAGCGCAATGTATCTCTAGACGCATTTGTTCCTCAAAGCGGGTTTTAACAATTGATGAGATCATACTCTAAGAATAGCTGGCCGACTAGAAAAACGTAAAGAATATTGAACAGGATTTTATCTACTTTCGTAAATTCTTACCCTATACTAATAGTGAACAGAAAAAAGTTGCTTATTAAAACACCTTTCAGCGCTTATTAAGTTTTTGATTTAGAAAATCATATTCTATTTCAAAAGATTGCAACGCATAAACACTTATAGATATAATACTAAAGAACTAATTAATGTATCTTTTTTGAAAGCAGGTTGGCCACAATGAAAAAAATACTAAGCTTGGTACTACTAATTGCACTCACAGCCTGTTCTGTAGAAGATCCAAATGAAACAGGGCCTTCTCAAACTGATAAAGATGAAGATAAAAGCCAGCAAGATAGAGATAAAGAGACACCCAATTTAAGTGTATTGTTGAAAAATGCAAACACAGCGCCCATCGCCGGCGCTAATCTCACTATAAATGGTCAATCGTTTACCTCAAATAGCGATGGCATGTTTGACTTATCGACTTTAGCTTATGGTACTTATGTTGCAGAAGTATCTCACCCAGATTACTTGCCTTTGGTATTTACGTTAGCGAATCAAAATAATAACGAACACCAACTCTCGCTTGAACTAAAAGCCAAATCGAGCACCCTAAAAACCATACTTTTTGCTGGTGATACCATGTTTGGGCG
Organism: Pseudoalteromonas sp. A757; assembly: GCF_004103285.1. Taxonomy (NCBI): domain Bacteria; kingdom Pseudomonadati; phylum Pseudomonadota; class Gammaproteobacteria; order Alteromonadales; family Pseudoalteromonadaceae; genus Pseudoalteromonas; species Pseudoalteromonas sp. A757. The sequence goes on along the minus strand of NZ_QNQN01000053.1, from coordinate 38,606 downwards.
TCGTTATTTCAACCCAAATTTAATTACGATGGGAAATTCATTGCCAAGCACACCTGACGGACTGATCCAACCTCAAAGCGCAGGTCCTGATGCCCAAGCGCTAGTAAAGTTTATGCATCCTTTATTTAAAAATGTTGATTTTGCTTCGGTTAACTTGGAATCTCCAATCTTAAAAAACCCAACCACGGTCCACCCAAGTAAAGAGTTCGCATTTTTTAGTTTGCCGGAATCATTAATTGCCCTCAACGATTTGGGTATTGACTACGTAGCTCTTGGCAATAACCATGTCTATGACTATCGAGCTCCAGGGCTTAACGATACCTTGAAGTATGTTGAACAAGCAGGGTTTAAACACAGTGGCGCTGGCATAAATGCGACCGAGGCATTCAAGCCTTATAGTTTAAGCCTTGGTGAGGCAACCATAGATTTTGTCTCGGCGACTTCTATAACTGGCGACCAACATACTGTTACATACGTGGCATCAGACGCTAAAGGGGGCGCTGCCGATCTGACTGACACCAGCGGCATTAGAGAAACGGTGGTTCAGGCCAGTAACAACGGCCGCTTTGTTGTAGCTCAACTACATGGTGGTGACGAGTATGCTTACGCGCCAACAGCGTATATTTCAAACCGCTTTGATTTACTCTCCAACAATGGCGCTAGCTTAATGATCGCGCATCATCCTCACGTTGCACAAGGGTTTGGACTATACAATGGCGTACCAACCATACTTGGGCTGGGCAACTTTGTGTTTGAGCAAAATCGTCTTGAGACCTTTTTAGGACTGATCACAGTTGTCGAATTAGAAACCGCAGGCACTCCTAAAATCAATGCATTAAAAGCCTATCCCGTTTATCTAGAAGACTATGTTCCTAAGTTTGTAAGTGGCGATCTTGCCAATGCCCTACTAAAACGCATCGCTGAATTTTCTTCACCCGAAATTGGTATCTCATTGCGCTCTGGATTTGCAGAAGTCACCTTTGATAAACCTATTCAAGCAAAAGAAATCGAGCAAAAAGTCATTACCTTGGAAGCCGGTGAGCACATTGTTGATTTACGCCAATATTCAAACAGTGCTGAGTTTCTTAGCAAACTCACTTCTAGTAATGCTCAAGCAGAGCTTGTGCTTGGTCGCGACTTATTGTTCTTTGGCGATTTTGAGGACTGGGACAGCGATGACGAAAAAGGAGAAGTCTCTCGTTGGTTGATTGAGGCTGACGATATCGCGCCCTGTTTAGTCGGCAAATATCGAGGTTCACAAGGGCTCTGCTTACAGCGAACACAATTTAATGAAACGCCAACGCGTGTGCCATTCAAGCATACTATTCGCACCATGCCAATAACACCAGCGCCGAGCACGGCAAAGGCTTACCATGAGCTGTCACTTTTTGGTTATGCTAAAGGAGACAATGCAGGTGAATTCAAGGCCGATATCCGCATCTTAACTTCAGAAGATAGCCTTATCTTTTCCGAGTCAACGCCACTGTTAAAAACAGCTGGCAGCTATGACTGGCAAACGTTTAGACAAGATATTACCTTACCTGACGATTCCATTGTGCTTGGCGATGAAGGACTGCCTGCTCGTGGAGTGCAGTTTGGCCTATCCATGGCACCACCAAGTAGCGGTGAAAGTGCCTTATTCTTAGATGATATTGCGATGATCTCGTGGCAGCGCCCACTAGAGCTTCAAAATGGTCAGTGGCAAAGCGCACAAATTCATGGCCTAGAATTTATTAAAATAAAAGTAGCGAAGACGACTGAGCTGACTCTCACTTTTAGCCAACAATAAGAGAATAAATAAAGCATGTCGGTTTTTAGTCAATTAAACTTTATAAAGCGCCAACGTGAGTTTTGGCTATTTATGAGCTTATTCGCTATTTTATTGCTCGTTTCAGTATCTGGTTTGTATAAGCAGGTTAACCTAATTGGCTTGCAATGGTTTTCTAAGCTCAATGCCACTCAAGCAACTGAGGTCGTTGTGGTTGAAGCAGAGAACTTACAACAGCAACATCAACAATTGGTAAAAGCACTTTCTAGCTATAAGCCAAAAGCCGTTGTGTTCTTTTCTAATACAGCGCTTTCACCGCAACAAAGCCGTGTTCCTGTATATTATCCTTTTAATACGTCATCAGTCTGTCTGTTGGACACAGAAAACTGGTATGGCAGCGCAATCAGTCTCACACCACCGGCGAGCTCGTGTGAAATACTATGGGATAAGATCTTTCCTCAGCATGGTGAATACCTCAACAAAATAATAGACTATTCACTACCTTATTATTCATTACCAAAATTCAGTGCACAGAGAGTACTGGATGAGGATCTATTCACAGCACAACTCAGTGAAAAAGTGATCTTAGTTGCCCAGCATTCAAAATTTTCATCCTTGGATAGCGGCGCTTATTTCGGTGCGCAAGAACTTCCGCCAGTTTACCTACAAGCATTTATCGCCAACAGCTTTGCATCAGACAGCTTTATCCAACCTTTGCATAAAGCGATGATAACTGCACTTATGTTACTTGCATCAATATTGTTCTTGGTGTGGTACCAAAGGAATGCAACTAAGACAAACTTGGTCATCGCTTCCTTGGCCAGTATTTTACTTGTAGTTTGTGGCCTCGCTGCGCATCATTGGTATTCAGTGTTATTGCCGCTTGGGGAGTTGTTGTCTTTGATATGGCTGACGCTACTTTGGGTATTTATCTCATTGAAATGGTCAGAAGAAGAAAATCTAAAATCACTGATAGCACTAATCCAGCAACGTATGTTAGGTCGATATCTTCCGCGTCACTTCCTAGAGCAAAACGAGCCTTGGGATGCGATAATCCAACTGGTTAATCAACAGCTCAACTTGAAAAGAAGTATCTTTCTCACCCGCTTAGAGGGTGACCACAGAGTAACTGAAATACGTGCAATACACTGTCAGCTCAGTGATATCTTAGAGATGCGACGAGACTACGAGCGAGTACCTTATTCAGATGCAATCAAAGCGTTTGGCGCCATCAAAATTACCCGCCCTTTCTTCCAACATCTAGCGGAAGATGAGCAGCAGTATATCGCGCCTTTAATGTATGCGGGAGATGTTCGAGGCTTTTGGGCGCTAACTGTCACTCCACAAGATAACTTTGACGAGCAAGCGTTTATCAAAAATGTGAATCTCTTTGCGCACCAAATTGGTGAGTTGTTATTTCACTATAAAGTGTTTTCTGCTGAGCAGAAAAACCTCAAGAGCACACTAACTCGAGCACTAACCTTTTCTCTGAAAGAGCCATTAAGCCATAAAGTCAAAAATGCAATTAATGAAATGGATCAAAAACTCACCTCACTGGAGCATGTTTTTAATCAGCTCCATAGTGCCAGCATCTTATATAACTTGTTTGGCCAAATTGTGCAGGTAAATGAATCGCTTGAGCGCTTTGCTAGGGAGCATAGTCTGTCTATTTTTGACATGTCTGCTTTAGACTTGCTTTGCCGCTGTACCGAGATGGATAGTGAACAAGCCAAAGGAAAGCTACGCTATTTAACACTCAAACGTGGTAAAATCGTGTTGCCCGTCTATTTGGACAATCGCACTTATTTACTAAGCATTCGCGCCTTACTTAAACAATCAACGAGCCTTAATACCAGCACACCTTTTGAAACCAGCGGGGTGTTGTTTGAGTTCATCGACCTTGGAGAGCAATTATCTCAACTAGATGATAAAGAAGCCTTTTTAACACACTTGTCAGAGCAGCTTGCAGTTAATGAGCAGATTTTGCCTGAAGAGTGGGATGTCAAATAGATGGACTGGACATTGATGCTATTTCCGAGCGCAGGCGGACTTGGGCAGTCCGTTATTACTTGTGTTTGGATAGGCATCGCGGTTGTTGCATTCTTCAATCTTAGGTTTGGCTTCCCGCTAACCGGTTTGGTGGTCCCAGGTTATCTAGTTCCATTGTTCATTGTAAGTCCAACATCCGCCTGGGTGATCATTGTTGAGGCTATTGTCGTTTACGGCTTGATGCGGTTCTTTGCCAAAACACTTGTTGAGCGACTGGGTTATGCTGAAATGTTCGGTCGTGACCGCTTTTTTGCCATCGTTTTGTTAAGTATTATTGTTCGAGTTACCATGGATGTGTTGTTTTGGCCAGTAGTCGCTGCGCACCTCACACAATGGGACATCACGTTTGATTACGCAGCACAGCTTTATAGTCTCGGGCTTATTATCATCGCTTTGACAGCCAATGTAATGTGGAATGGCGGCTTTAAATACGGCGTAAAAGTCACTGCCATTCAGTTAATTGTGACCTATGTCATCATTCGTTTCGGGTTGATGACATTCACCAATTTTAGCATTGCTAATCTTGCCGTCATGTATGAAGCGGTTGCAGCCTCCATCATTGCAGCCCCTAAAGCTTACATTATCTTAGTGATCACCGCTTTTATTGCATCAAGAGCTAATTTAAAATACGGCTGGGAATTTAATGGTATTATGCTGCCAGCGCTGCTGGCACTGCAACTGATGCAGCCCACAAAGCTGCTCACCTCATTCGTAGAAACCGCGATTATTTTAGTCTTTGGATATTTAGTTTTAAACTTTACTCGTTTAAAACACGCCAATATCGAAGGCGCGCGCCTCATGTTGCTGTTTTTTAACATTGGCTTTGTCTACAAGCTTATTTTGAACTACGTCGTCGTCGGTTACTTCCCTGCCTTAAAAGTGACTGATACCTTTGCTTTTGGCTACATGCTATCGACCTTACTAGCCCTTAAAATTTATCAAAAAAATGCGCTTGGCCTTGTGATCCGAGCAACCTTTCAAACTTCAATTGTCGGTGGCTTTATCGCCATTTGTATCGGCTTTGCGATTATGGTTATTCCGAGCCTATTCGAGAAAAGTAATACAATAGCGATAGACGAAACAACCAGTGATTTAACACTCAGCCAAGTGATAAGTGACTACAAAAGCCAATTATATACTCAAAGTACAACCAACGTGAATGTCAGCCAATATGTAACCGAACAGCAACGCAGTTACTTTAAACAAGCTATCAGACTGATTAAACAAGACATTGATTCAAACTATGCTGAGGCTGCCACTTTACTGCGTCAAGCTGGTTTTTCTTTACAGCGCTCGACACAGTTTTTAGTGATTAAAGATAATCAACAAGATAGTAAACGAGGCTTGTTTATTATTAACTTAGCAACGCAAAAAGCACATATAATCAGTGTGCCTTATCCCACCGCTGAACGACTTGCCAGTGAGGCTGGTGGCATTTTGTTTTCCTACTGGCAAAGTCAAGCTATCGCATTTGGTAATGCACGGCCTAACCAAAGTGGCGATAAGAATGGCAAACAAAGTGAGTTCTATCGTGACTTTTTCATGGCAATGGATATCCCAGAGGTCGTCCAGCTCAGAGAAGTTAATCGTCAAGTAAGTCAGGTGTTGCACCAACACAGTTTGAAAGAAAAAGCGCAAATGTGGATATTTAACAGTGTGCCCAACTCAGTGCAACAATCTGAACTTGCTACCTTGCTCAACATCAGCGATGCACACTTTGGTCTCGCAGAAAATGCACATTTACCTTACATCCAGTTCCATGGCCAGATGATAGAGGCGTACTTAAGCTCGGATAGCTATTCCTCATTACTCAGCGCATATGGCCTACAACGTATCAATAAAGACATAGGTAAGATAAGCACAAGCGATGAGAGCATACTGGCTCTGATTGAAGCTTTTTCAAGTCACATTAGTGCCAAAGGCAGCGGCGCATTTAGTGCACTGAGTGATTCCAGTGCTGCATTGTGGGAGTATGAGGTATTAAGGCCGCTATTTTCCATCACTCAAAACCTTGAGATAGTCACCGCGCCAGAAACGCTTAAGGTAAGGCTGAGTCAAATAAATCGCGTAGCAAACCTATTACAGTATCAATTAACTTTAGTTGAAAATAACCAAGGGCAATTCGTTGCGATTTCTCCTTTAGATACCAAGTCTGCCTATGATTTGGGTCAAGGGATTTATTTTATTGCCTTGTTGGCTAAGCCATCTCTCACAATAGCCGTACCAAGACCGCTTTTTGAGAGCAACACTTTGGAATTTTCAGGCCAACTGTTTACGGCAACCCATGCAAAGTTGCTGGCAATCGCTGGTGCTCATCCATACACCAGCATCGACGCAAACGTAATGGCAGCCGATAACGTGCGCTCATTGTTTAATGTGGTGTATCAAAGTGCACAGCGCTACTTTTATGATAACCCTTTACTTAATTTACAGATCCGCAGTCATAGCGCGCCCGCAAGTGTCAGACCTTCAGCGCTTGCTTACCAATTCACTACGCCTAACCCTATTCATAATGACACTATTGCTAAACTACAAAGGGTGCTGGCAGATCTGGGTGTTAATACTCAAACCGTATTAGGACAAGAAGCGACAAGAGGCTTAGAGCTCGGGACCACCCCACAGTCTGGATATCAGCTGTTCGCGCCAAAAAGTGAGTTAGCGGCACTGTGGTTGGCATCAGATTTTAAATCGCACTTTGCTATTGCCAATGATGCCTTATTGCAGCGCCTTTTGGCTATTGCACACACACCTAAGCTCAAAGTAATCGACTTACTTACCCTTTCTCCAAATGATTGGCACGAGGCCACTCCGCAATTTATTGACGCACTTAACGTGGCCACAAGGCGTTATGCCACCACCCAACATTTACCGGTGCTCCATGCACTCTGCCAATTCGAAAGAAAATGTGACATAAGCGTTTTCAGCACACAGAGAAATGGTGAACTGGGATTAATGTTTACGCGTGACAACAGACTGCTAGCGTTATACTTACCAAGAAGAAATCGCGTTATTGATTTAGCCACTTATGCGAAAGCGGTTCATGAGGGGCGTTATGTTTTGGATTAAGCAGATATTACGATTTACTATTGTTGCGGTTTTTCTACTACTTTTCGTTTGGGTTGCCGTTACTTTCTTTGTGTGGGTAAAATCGGCGGAACCCTCAAATACTTCGACTCTATTTAATATTCGCTCCAATGTTCATTGGCTAAAAACCGACGGTATACTGAAATTTTCATTTTCTCCCTCTCGGACTATGTCTGTTCGGGTGTTGTCCAATGGGATATTCGAATCTCAGCCGTTGGATGATCAGCCTGTTAACTACGCTATTGAATATCAATTGCTTGATACAAAGGGAACGGTTATTTATAAAGGTACTTATCACCATGCGGCTAAAGCTGCCTCAAACGACTTTCAGCAACAGGTAAAACAGATTATTGAAAACCGTGAAGCGTTGGCCGTGGCGTCGGGGCAATCCTTCTATTTAAATCGTGAAGAATTACAACAGGCTACAACTATCACTTTAAAGTTGATACCAGAAAATGCTCAGCTTAAAGGCGTTGTGGTACGTGTCCATGCCCAAACCAGTAACAGTATTACCGACCCCGCCAAAGGGTGGCTTAAAAGGCCAACAGAGTGGCGCGAACGCATGACGAATTATCACACTATAGGTGAAAACGCCTTAACCAACGAAGAAAAATACAATTCGGTCATGCTGGATTGGCAAAAACTAGCACCACAGGGCGTGCCAAACATCGACTTTCGTGCTGACTTGTTATACGAGTCACTCCCCTACAATGTGCTTAACCATGATTTCTCGACCCAGCTAGATTTAGACAGTTTGTTTATTTCTGAGCAGCTTAGCGCCAGTTTTCGTGTCTATGAACACACGGAATATTCACTAAGCCACCCCGAAAATGCAGATCTTATTTTTGTTTGGCACGATTTACGCCAACTCGACGCGCCAAAGCAACTAACGCCTGAGATGCTATCCAATACGCAATCAAAACTGAGCAACTTACCAGCCGGCCTTGTAACCATTAGCTCAAATTCTCCAACCAGCATTCGAGTATTTGGCAATGGTGTTGATCCAATAGTCCCGCTGCATAGCTATTATTACATGTTAAACGCACAAACGCCGGTTTACTATCAAGTGTCACCTGAAAGCGATATCGCTCTAGAATGGCGCGCGCCCATTGGCAGCACTATTTCGGTAGGTCTCTATAGCAATAATAAACTAATCAAGCACTATGCTTTTACCGCAACAGCAGAACAAGCTCTGTACGATAGACTGATAACTGAAACCACGGAGCGTCAAACCTTACCAACAGCCCAAAAGCGCTACTTGGCAATTCCAAATAGCGTTAACCAAATAAAAATTGAAGCCGAAGACGCGATGGTGAAATTGCAAGCCCGCAGCCCAACATTTAATTACCTGAGCCACCGCTGCGAATCTATATGCAACCCTGAAAACCCAACCTATCAAGGTATCGATGCATGGTTTAGTCAAAAGGCCGACAACCACTACCTTTTCCATACACAAAAACAGATAGTGTCCGTGCGTCTATTTGAAGCGCCACCCGAAGTACCTGAGTTTCTACCTCAATATCGCTCCAAAGACTTGAATCAACTTTTACCTGTCTCAGATATCGCACTGGTACCCATTGAGCAAGTTTACTTTGACAATTCAGTACCGAAAATGGAATTTGAGTATCGTCAGATAGCTAAATCTGAACTCTTTAAGCTCGGTGAAGCAACAAACTACCCAAGCAGTGTGATTGTGAAGCAAAAGCGTAAACCAATGCTATTTGAAGTTCCCCTGAACAGCTTGCAAGTAGAGGCGTTAGCTAACACCCAAGCACTTTTTATCAATCAAGGGTTACCCAGAACCGTGAGGAAGATCCGCCTGTACAAAGTGGCTAAAGCGACACCACTCACTGTTGCTGTTAGTGATAATAACCTGCAACCTAACGCTTTGGTCGTCAAAGTATTTAGTGCCGACCCTCAAGATGAAATCACCGTTGCAACCACTCTGGATAGCACTAAGGTACTCACCCCAAGCGATGAGTACACCATTTTAGCTAAACACTTTGTCCTACATCCAAACACAGCACAAATGAGGATGTTTTTTAACCCTAGTCACACTGAGCTGTACGAGTACCCAAGTATTACTTTGCCACTGTTTCAAGACTTAACATTGCCTAACACCATAACGCTTCGCTTTTCACATGATGTTTGGATAAGTGTACTGGAGGAACATGAACAGCCTGATGCAACATTAAACTGGTGGCAAAATGAGACGCCTTAGTAGCTACGCGCTTTACATTACATTCAGCCTGCCATTAAATGTTAATGCTGCGGTTCCCAGCAGCAGCACAATGGCGCACTGGTTTAACCAACCTGTGACGCTCGACGGCTGGCAATTAACGCATCAAGCAGAGCAATTTACATTGACGCCAAAGCCTCAAAGTGATGCGCATGGCGAAGTCATTTATGCGCCAAAGCATCGACCTTGCGTGGTATCTGTTCCACATCGTTTTCATGATAAGCATACACTGACCATTGGTGAGCATATTTTCCAACACAGTTGCCAAGTACTCGTGAGCAACACAAAGCACAGATACAAGAGCAATGACACAGCAAAAACCTATGATTACGCCAAGCAAACACACAATATTCACGCTTCAGCGGTTGTAGGTTTTACATCTTTACATCCAAAAGCAAAAGTGTTCCAAATACATGGGTTTAGTCAGAAAAAGCGAAAGTCCGACGCAGGTAAACTAAGTGAGATAATATTAAGCCAAGGCAAAAGTAATAATGACACACTATGGAAGTTGAAATCTTGTCTTGTTAAACAAGGTTATCGGACGCTGATTTATCCGCAAGAGGTGCGAGAATTAGGCGGGACGAAAAATGTCCTACATCAACTTACGCTCCCAGAATATAGTTTTATCCATATTGAACTAAGCTATCAAATAAGAAAGCAATTAATTAATAACAATCAACAACTAGAGCAGTTTACTCAATGCGTGCAATCACTTTTATAATGACACTATTGCTGTTTGCAACGATATCCCGAGCCAATGAGGTAGGGACACAAACGGCTGCCCAATGGGTTGATTTGCCACGTATGCAACTTACTCAAGCTAGTGCCAACAAGTATTTCGCACCGCAGCAAAAAGCGTGGTTGTTTTTGCCAAGCCGTGCTTGGTTAGTCACAACACCAAATTCCCTTGAGACATTTGAGTTTTTTGCAGGTGAAACGCCAGAGCTACAGCGTGCTATTCCAACGTCCGACTGGTTATGTGCTCAATCCCGCTGCCAATTGAGCGCAACGGAACAAAATCGATTAATTCAGGTTGCATACCAAGGTGATAGTGATCAAACTCTCGCACTTTGGCAGGGCAGCATGCACAGCCACAGAGATCCTTATCGAAGAGCCCTTAGACTGCCGGGGCTTGACGACCAAACACTACAATTAGCGCAAGATACAGAGCGCTGGTTCCGTCTACAGCCTACTCAAGTGACAAGCGTGTTCTTTGAACACGCCAAAAAGCTCAAACTAGAGGTTCGAAAAGATCTGCATGCGATTGCGCAAAATGGCACCGTCACGATTAAAATCAATGGTGAGGTTATCAGCACCATTGCGATATCAGATATCCAAGCGGACGAGTACCTTGAGCCTAAAGTAGGCTTGTCTAATCAAGATTACATTGCCGTCCCAAAAGGTAGCTACCTCACCATCACAGCTACCGTGCCTACCTATGTCAACTTACTACAAATGCATCGTGGTATATACGATGACAATGCAGGAATAAAGCAGCAAGAGCGGTTGTTTAACCCATACTGGAGCAAACAGCTAAACGAACAGCTCAGCACCCTCTACATAGATGGTGATACTTCATCACTCGCTTTTAACGTTGAAGACACAGCAATAGCTTTTAAGCGTAAGCAAATGCTTAATGATATTGCCTCTACGGTTTATTTTTTAACGCCAAGCTCTTCTCAATCGCTCACTCATCATGTTGCCCTAAGCGGAGTGACACTTGGCAGTCGCACAGTCTCAGGTCATGTACTGCTCACCTCAAGCGCCCAGCGAGTGAATTACATAACGTCATCTCAGCCACTTAATTATAACCTTGAGAACATATCAAGGATTGATAACGAGATTACTCTATATATTCGAGCAAGAACGAAAGAGCGCTTAACCATCACCAGCGAGCATGATCAACACTCGCTGCTGGTTACACCTAGCGGTCACTTTCAAAGGCTTACCCTAAAGGTAAACCCAGCATCGACAAATATAACGATAAAAGGTGCTAAGCAAGCGCTTGATATCGCTGCAGCAGTGAATCGCTTACAACCATTTCCCGACTTCTTACCTATGACGCAGGAAGCATTATCCAAAGGGTCACTTATCCAAGAACTGCTGACAAGAAGCAAACAAAATAGAGCAGATACTTATAATTTATCTCTCAGCGGGCTGAGCGCACCAGAGTTAAGTGTCAAGACAGACAGCCATAGCCAGTTTATTGCCATCAAAGTACTTGCAGAATTGCAAATCGTAGCAAAGACTAAGCCACTCATTGCACTTGCAAAACTGAAGCCTCATTTGAACGGCCATAGCGAGCAAGTTATGCTAATGGCTTGGCAACTTAATATTGCTATTTTGACGCAACTAGAGCGCAGTGGAAACGCCGAGGTACTACTAAAATCACTACTTAAAAGTAGCGCTCAATCTTTAAGAGAATACGCTGCCAATGAGCTGCTCTCGAGATACTTAGTACTGAGTGAATATGTTCAAGCTAGCCTTTTGTGCGCCGCCTACGGAGCGGATATTACACAATATCAATGCGATGACATTCTGTTGACATACCTGCTTGACTCAGGAATTGTGCAAGAGGCGCTTTGGACAAGTCAGCAAATGATGCTAACACCTGAACAAGCCGAGCAAGTGGCTATGATTCAAGCAAATGAATTTACCCAGCCTCAATACAGCCTTGATCACTATGGTGTACAGACCGTGGAGTCGATGGATGATCAAACCGAGCTACACTCACTAAGCCCTGGTAACCCCATCAAACTTGTCGCAAAAAAGCCATTGACAGTAAAACTGAGCGCACGAGCGGCTTACCAAGGGCAACAATATAAAAATACTCAATGGCTGCTGTACGAACACAACGGCGAAACTAAGCTATTACCTATATTTAGCGATATCGCCGCAAACTTACAATTGCAGCCACAAGCCACTCGGTTATCTATTGCATCACAGCAATATATCCAGTTAGCAGCGAATGAAAGCCTCACCCTTTTCAGCGAAAACGATTTGTTTGTGGATATCAAGGTGCAACCAGAAGCTTCGAACATTCTCGCAAATGCAGAGCGGTCTGCACACCTGGTTAGTAGCGCTGATTTACTTCTAGCTAATGAGCTCAGCGCTAGAGAAATTGCCGTAAATACTTTATATCAACTGAGTCAACAAGCACTAACAAATGAAGACTACAATAGAGTCCTTCAACGTCTTCACCCAAGCCTATCGGGTGATGCCATCTTAACCGATTTATATGCTCGCCTAATGCGCTATGGTCAATGGCAAGCCGCCGAGCAATATACAAGCTATGTGGGTACACAAAAGGTCGAGGTCGATACGCTTACAGCACGAAGCTTTGGTGATCAGATAACTGCACACCTCACAGAAAATCAGCTGTCTGGTCTGTCGCTCAGAGCAAATGAAATACTGACTATTGATTTTTCTGAGTACCAACACGTCCAAGTACGACTAAAGTTTGCTTACTCTTCCGCTAAGCACGTTGTAGCACCGCCTGCTAATGTAGAGCTAGTAGGGCCAAATCAAGGTGATGTCATCTCATTGCAACCTACACAACCGCTCTATTACGGCATTAAACAAATCGAAACACGCCAAGGGTTACTGCAATTGCGCTGGCTCAACCCTCTATCTGGACAAAGTGTGAGCGTACGCCCGCAATACTTCGATCAAGGTCAATGGCATGATATTCCATTGGATACTAGACAAATTTTTTATCGCTCTGACAAAAGCACTCCTATCACGGCAAAATTAACTCGAGATAGCCTGATTAAAATTGAAACTCTTGCAGACGGTAATAGAAGTGAGGCCACCTATTTTCACCCAGCGGGACAAGTTTCACTTACCGCTCAACAACAGCAAACGTTAGCACGCATGTCTATCTGGACGTTAAGCCCAACGTTGCATCGCGTTAACCTAGTGCCTGAAGTACCACTGCTTTTAAAAGCCAAACAACCGTTGGCTCCAACAAGTGCTGAGCCAGTATTTCAGCACGCTCGTATTGAAACCGATGAAAGTCGCACTGGCGTCGAAGGCTTTTTGAATATTGATAGCGATGACATTGTACAAACAACAGAGCCTAGTCCTAGCAGAACCACACTCGATTTAGGCTTGTCATTAAGAATGAAAGATGAGAATAACTGGTATCGTATCGATACTTTCTACACGATGGACAATCATCATCAAGACACCTTCTCCATTAACGGACAATATGATTGGCTTTCACAACAGTCGAGTTGGTTTGCAGAAGCGAGAATACGTAATCGCTGGCAAGATGCAACGGCCATCAGTGAAACCCATTTAAGCTCAAGTATTTCGGCAAAGCTTGGCCAAATTCACCGCTATAATACTGGTTTTAGAAGCATTTGGTGGTGGCAGCCTTTTTACACTTACACCAGTATCAGTAAGGAAGAGTTTATTGCAGACGAGCAAATTGGTCCTGATATGTACACCTTTTACCGTAATAACCATAAACATGGCTGGCAAGCGCATGCTGGGCTGCGCTATCAACCTTGGGTTGATAGCTACTTCAGCTCAAGCGTTACTCTGACGTCTAATCAGGATTGGCAAACGCTCGATAATGCACTGTTTTCATTTGATTGGAGTCAATTTTATCAAGGCCATATTTTCAGCGCAGGATTAACATCAAGCTATGTATTTGCTGATCAGAACCGCCCCAACCCAACATGGCAATACTTAACTCAATTAGGTTGGCAAACGGGTTTTGACTTTAGTCATGACACCGCTGGTTGGTTGAGCGTAACTTGGACTCAAGACTGGTTTAACAATACACATCAAATCGGACTCCAAGTACGTTTAGGTAATTTACAGCAAACTGCTTTTGCCCCCTATGCGCATGACGAAATCATTTTCGAGTCGTTACAGCTAAGTCATTTATTAGAGCAAGATTTACATGAGCGCTAAAGCCTTAAAGAGTCAATTAGAAGCCCTATTTTTTGCCGAAACTGAAAGGTTTTGGTTAAACCTATATCAGCATAAGTATAGTGCGCTGATCGACGAACTATGTGCATGGGAGCTACTCTACAACCGACCTGAAAATGAGGATGAAACCGATTGGCTTATGCTTCAATCTATCGCTTTTTTAAGGCATAAGATTGAAACCCTAAATGAGCAAATTTTGCAGCTAGAGGTTGCTCACACCGGATTTGTTCAACGTATTGCAAAGTCTGAATTTGCCAGCGAAAAAGAACTACATATTATCGCCTATGCTCAGGAGCTTGGCGCAACTAAAACGGTGTTAGAGCAAGATAAAAAAGCTTTTTCACGATGGTTTGACGAAGGTGCTGTGGTTGCTCGATATCAGCACCAAGTTGCCTCGCTAGAGCAACAGATTAAGTTTTTAATAGCTAAACTTGGCGCGCTAACTAATCGTTATCTACGTGCCCACCACGATACGCTAGAAAATGCCTGGCAACGCTTAGATTTGCAGCCATTTTGCTTGAGCTTACTCGGTCATAGTCAGAATCAACACATTCGTCATGGCTTGATCCGTGCACTAGTTAATATGGTCGCAACGTTAAATAGTTATGAGGCCGACCCAGAATTAAACGCAGAGCTTATCGCCAAGCTTATTGAGCTGCTTGAGTCTGACAACATGCCCTATCAGGCAACCGTCGACATTTTAGAGATTTTAATACATCAGCGCCCCACCTTTATTCGCGCCTATATGTGGGCTTTACTAGAGGAAGCGAACAACAACGATAGCCAGCAAGTAGACGCGGAAATACTTTATATTTTAAGTGTTTTCCCAAAAATTATTGTCAGCCAATCAAAGCTCACTGAAAAAGATTTCAATATGCTTCGTGCGCTGAGTGAGCACACATTGCCAAGAGTGCGACAAGTCACTTTAGAGCTTGTCGAGTTTTACCCTACGGCATTTGCACAAGATTTAATAACCAAGCGGTTTGAACAAGAGAGTGAAAATGCCGTTCGCTTCACTCTGATAAAACAGCTATCCGCAGACCGATTTTGTCAACAGGACTTCGCATTTTTATTGTGGCAACGCGTATTAAGGAGTGATTTTAGTATGCAACTTAAGCGCTTGGCTCTTGAGCAAAGCGCGCGTATTATGCTGAATATGCAGCTAGAGTCAGATCAAACTGATCTCTGTTTTAGGCGTTTTATTGATACCTTAAATGACTGTTTGTCGAGAGAAACAAACATCGCGGTTTGCCGTTATATAACCAGAGCCAGAGAACAGTTAAGTAGCTTCTATCATCAAGCCATCATAGCGCAACTCAATGCATCTCTTGAAGCCAAAGAGCAAAGTGAAGCACTTGCAAATTGGTCTCGAGATGAATTAGGCCGCTCACTTTCTTATATTGCGCAGCGTGGTCAAAGCCTCAATGCCTCAAAAATGAAAACAGGCTGGCGCATTCAACAGGGTTACCGTCAAGCAAGAAGGTTATGGCGAGTATTACACGAAATAAGACACCCAAGTACCGATAAGCGTCAAAGCTATTCTCACACTAAAGCGAAAAAGCCCAGCGTGTTGATCCATGCCCCCAGCTGCACTACCGCAGAAATTAGCGAAACAACAGTGCCTGGGGAGTTACTCTTTAACCTCGCGGAGCAAACCAGCAGACCACATTTGCCATTGCTCGACTTTCTGCTAAGCGTGCTTACCAATGACCATAGTAAAGAAGATGCCAAAACCTATACGCCAGATGGTATTTTAACGGTCATTCCGCCACCAACTTTATGGCGACGCTTAAAAGCCTACTGGACTATAACGTGGCAGTTTGCTGATCTTGACCATCTACGAAAAGGCAACGAATTAGAGCAAGGTAAGTATTTAGACACACTTAACACCCTTGGGTTTTCGTTGCACTTTAGTGCCTATGGTGACATCGCAAAAGCACCATTCCCTGTCGCGACAGACATTCAGCGACTTTATACGCGCTCAGGCGCTACTTCAGCGCTGCTCACCATTTGGAGCAGTTTTAAAGAATATGTTGATGCTATTTATCAAAATAGTATTTCGCAGCTGGTTTTCTTTGTGCTTGCATTTATCAGTTACTTTTGGACTCGCCATATTTATATCAGTAAAAGAATAAAGCAAAACCGCAAACACATTCCGGTCTCCATTGGCGGCTGGGGAACCCGAGGAAAGTCAGGAACCGAGCGTCTAAAATCAGCGTTATTTAGCAGTTTAGCCCTGAGAGTTGTGAGTAAAACCACCGGCTGTGAGGCGATGCTTATCTATTCAAAGATTTCTGGCGAACAGTATGAGATCCCACTTTTTAGGCCCTTCGATAAAGCGAGTATTTGGGAGCAAGCTGATGTTTTACATTTTGCAAAACAAGTAAAAGCGGACGTTTTCCTGTGGGAATGTATGGGCCTGACTCCTAGATATGTAAAAATTCTAGTTCGCTGGATGAAAGATAATTTTGCCACCATTACCAATGCCTACCCAGACCATGAAGATATTTTGGGCCCAACAGGTTTAGATGTGGCAAAAGAGATGTCTGCTTTTTTAGGCTACAACACCCAAGTGTTCACCGCCGAGCAGAATATGGCCTCTGTGCTCAACTTGGCCGCGGAGCAAAAAAGCACCTCACTTATTCAAATTCATTGGGGAGATGGATATCAGATCACACCTGACATCCTCGCGAAATATCCCTATGCCGAGCACCCAGATAATATCGCTTTGGTCTGCAAGATGGCACAATACATTGGCATTAATAAGGACTATGTCTATAAAGAGACGGCATCTAGAGTTATTCCAGATGTTGGGGTGCTACAACAGTTTGCAACCGCAAAGATTGGTACAATTAGCCAAAGTTTTATCAATAGCATGTCTGCCAATGAACGCTTGGCAACGATTGAAAACTGGAAACGTCTAAACATCGTTGAACAGGGAAAGCAGGGGCAAATTGTTGCACTGATCAACAACCGTAACGATCGTGTTGCGCGTTCACAAGTATTTGCGAACATTCTGGCCAACGATCTGCATTTTGATGTAGTTGTCGTTATTGGTACCAATATTGATGGCTTTTTTAAGTACTTTCTCACTGCACTGGAAAACCTCTTACACGGTATTTTTAGCAACAATGACCACGACTCACTGCGCGACTTACTTGGCCGTTTTAGGCTTTTACTATCGAAAGAGACGCTGATTGCATCGTTAAATATCCCTACAGACACGCTGCCTGAATCTGCGTTTTCAAGTATCGACTCACTACAATCACAACTTAACAGTGAAGATGAAACACATCAGCTAATTCTAAAACGTTTTGAAGCGTGGACAATTGCCCATTCGATTTTGGAAGTTGAAGATCTGAACACTAAGCTTTCACAAACAGCGGCCCTCGCAGAGCAGCTTGCTACACTCAAATGCACGTTAGTGCATGACAGTGATATCAAGCCCGATCCGTTAAATCAAATCATCGCTAAACAAGCGCTGCCAAATGAACATCAAATCATCGTCGGGATGCAAAATATCAAAGGCGCGGGACTCGGCTATGTATACATGTGGCAAAAGTGGCAATTATTTAATCAGCATTGCGAGCGTTTGAGCCGCCGCAGCGTGACACAAACTGAGTTTAGAAATGGCCTAAGTAGAATCTTGCAGCAAGAGGAACTCAGTGCGATTGAGTGTCAATACTTGGCTGACAAGCTCGAATTGTTTGCAACTTTGCCCAATGCCCAAAGCGAATTCAGTCAAGCTGAATTAACGCAAATAAAGCGCAAGCTTGAGCAACAGAAGCAAAGGTTAGAAAGCAAAGATAATACCCGAGCTCGCTCGCCGCTAACACGCTTTTTGAATAAATTGGTCGAGTCATTTTTAGATGCCGGCGCGGCGGTAAAAAGAAAGAAAATAGCAGTTCAGGTATACAAAGATATCGCCGATTTTAGGATCACAATAGAAAAGGCAACGCTCATTTTAAGTGAATTAAATCGCTCGCAAAAACCAGGATGGCTGAAATTACAAAGTGGTAAGCGCCGCAAAAAATAGCTAGGCGCTCGTTACCCAACCATCAAAACGTAGATGAGTTTAATGATCAGCGTTACCATTAATAACGGCAGTACATATTTGGCATACTTTTGCATTTTATCTAGCCCTAAACGCTGCTGATACTTTTCCAATAAAGGTATCAAGACAACCAATGCAATGACTAAACTCACTAATAATATAACTACGTTCATCTTAGCTCCTCTTTCTAAACAGGTATCTTACAACCAGTGTTCACTTCAAGCAAAATTCCAGCTATGCTCATACACACATCTGACCAGTAGAATAACAATGATGAAAACTGCTATCACCGAATTATTTGGCATCGAAAAACCCATTATACTCCCCGGCATGAGCTGGATTTCTGTACCTGAGCTTGTTGCAGCAGTAAGTAATGCAGGTGGCTTAGGCATTTTAGCCACAGGTCCGCTCAGTAAGAACGAAACACGTGAGGCAATACGAAAAATTCGTGAACTCACCGATAAACCTTTTGGCATTGGTGTGACCTTAATGATGCCTGGCGCCAAAGAAAATGCCAAAGTCGCATTAGAAGAGCGAGTGCCTGTTATTAATTTTTCTTTAGGAAAAGGCGACTGGCTGGTAGAAGCGGCTAAAGCCTACGGCGGGAAAGTTATTGCGACTGTGGTGACGCAAAAGCATGCCTTAGCAGCACAAAAATCTGGTGTCGATGCACTATTGGTTACTGGACATGAGGCTGCAGCCCATGGCGGTGAAGTGACTTCACTGTGTTTGGTGCCGAGCATTGTCGATATTGTTGATATACCTGTGATTGCCGCAGGGGGATTTGCCGATGGTAGAGGGCTTATCGCCGCGCTAGCACTTGGCGCAGAGGGGGTTGCGATGGGTTCTCGCTTTGCAACATCCAAAGAAAGTCCTTTGCATCAACATGTCAAAGATACCGTAGTAGAAAAAGACGTTGAACAGACGATTTATTCCAAAAACTTCGATGGTCTTTATGCTCGAGTAATGAAAGCTCCTATGGCTGAAAAGGCAACGCGCCGCCCAATGAACTTTTTCATGGCCACCATAAAATCATTCAAGGCCGCTAAAATGGTCGACATGCCTTTATGGAAGCTACTACTAGGACTGCTTTCTCAATTCGATAAAATTAAGATGCTGTCGCTCTTTGGTGCCGCCACCGAAAAGCTCGAAGCCGCCACTATTCACGGAGATTTAGACCATGGCGTACAGTTTATTGGTCAATCTCAAGGCTTAATTCAAGAAATCGAGTCAGTACAAACCTTAATGGATAATATGATGGCTCAAGCCACTGAGGTGCATTTACGTATCGGCAGCATTACCCCCGATTAACGGATGTTTGGTATTGGCGCGCTAAAAGCGGTATTATCTTGCTTAATATCGCTCTGGCCTTAGTTGCGCCACTCAAGTGCTGACCATAAATTCTGATTTTATAAGTGACTTTCAATGCCTAAACATTATCTTTTCTACATTGAGCAGCCATATAGCTTTGCTATTCTGAGACCCCTCCAAAACGCTATCCGTGCTAACGGTGACGTGGTGAAATGGTTTTTAAAAGGTAAAGATGTAAATTCAAGTTCACTTGCAGCAGGCGAAGTAGAGTTACTAAGCGTAGAGGACGTCAAGGCGTTTAACCCCAGAGCTGTGTTTGTACCAGGAAACGTTGTTCCTGACTTTTTCCCAGGTGCCAAAGTACAAGTGTTTCACGGATTAGAATATAAAAAGAAAGGTCACTTTGGGATCCGCGGTTTCTTCGATTTGTATTGTACTCATGGCCCTATTACAACTGCGCCATTTAAGCAACTAGCACAAAAGCATGGCTATTTCTCGGTGATTGAAACTGGTTGGCCAAAGCTCGACCCGTACTTTGATTACACCAAGCAAGAGAATGAAAAGCCAGTCATACTGTATGCTCCCACTTTTTCACCAAATCTCACGTCGCTAGAAGCATTACATGCGCAAATCAAACAGCTAGCAGAGTCAGGAAAATACAGAGTCCAACTTAAGTTTCATCCTAAGACGAAACAGCAGTGGCAACAGATGTACATAGAACTTGAAACCATCAGCGACTTTGAAATCGCCGGGAATGACAATCTCATTCCACTCATTCAACAAGCTGATGTAGTGATTTCTGATACATCTAGCGCTGTAGATGAATCACTGCTAATTGGTAAGCCGGTTATCACTTTTAATAACCACCAACCTCAAGATGCATTAATCAATATTACCGACGCCGGCAAATTATCTGAAGCGGTCGAACAAGCACTTAATCTGTCCCACGCACAAAGTGAACGAATTGAGCAATATATTCAGCAAGTGCACCCTTATCGCGATGGTAAAAGCGCAGAGCGCATACTCGCAGCGACAGAGACTGTAATAGCGGCTGGATTAAAGCGTAAACCGCTTAATTTATTGAGACGTTACAAAATACGTAAAGCACTAAATTATATGAAGATAAAATAAAATTTGTGACCTTGAAAAAATAAAAAAGCTCACTTAACGGTGAGCTTGTTCATATTAATTTATCACTAACTTTAGCAGTCACACTGCCAGTATTGATTGCCAGTTTCCGTCAAAGGTGGACGACAAGGAATGCGACTGTTTGCGCCACCAGCAATGTTTGGCGTTTGCTCTTGAGGCAAGTTTTGTTGTTTATCTAGTTGTTTTAAAGCTGTTTTTTTAAATTTTAATTTCATTTTCTTATCCTTGAGTTATTTTAATTAATTTACAAGCTGTATTGTTCAAGGTTGCAAGGTTGGCGAATAGCGTTCTCCGTATCGCCACACTAACCTAAAATACAGTAAAATTAGCAACGGCAATGCCCATAATCCGTACTAGTCAAGGTTTCTGTAAAGGTAAGCTTAGGCTTTTATCTAAGTGCTTTAGTGCCGATTTTGCTTGCTTTTACTTCATCATCATTTCCTTGAGCTAGTAGCATAGTGGTCAAAATTCATCACTACCCATAAGCTGCCATGAAAAAACAAAAAATTCAACAACATTAACAAAAAAACTAAAATTAAAATCACCCCACAACAACAAAATCACATAAGAGATTGTAAAATATGATTTTTATCAAATTATCTCGATAACTACAAACCACAAAAAGCGAGAATCAAGTAACAATAAATTAAAATACCATCACCTCAACTAGGCATCTTGTTGCTTATCCATAAAATCAGCCATACGCGCGAGTAATTCAGCTTCTGTGAGATCTTCTTTGTGCGTGCCAATCGTCCAGACATGACCGAATGGATCTCGTAGCGTTCCCGCCCTATCACCATAAAACTGATCACAAACGGGCGTGACTTGTTGCGCCCCCAATTCAATTGCCCCCGCAAACACAGTGTCCACATCGTCAACATACAGCATCAAGCTAACCGGCGTGCCGCCAAGCTCTTTGGGATCTTTAAAGTGTGCATCAGGGCACATATCTGAAAGCATTACATAAGAGTTACCAATCAGCAGCTCCGCATGAGCCACCCCTCCATCTGGCATAGGTAACTGAAGCTTTACGCTAGCACCAAAAGCGGCTCGGTAGAACTCGATGGCTTTTGCTGCACCAGCCACAATGAGGTAAGGCGTGAGTGAATGATAACCGCAAGGAATTGAAGAGGTCGCCATTATATGGATCCTATAAAGTCCGTTAAATTCCCTCTAAACCTAGCCGATTATTTGAAATATGCGAATTAAAATTGCGATGCTCACGTAGTTTCAGCGATGAGATTTACTCATAACTCGAGTGTTGATTAACGAATTATTTACCTATATGCTGATTTGGTTTTGTTCATAAAACACACAACAACATGTAAGGGATCAGTATGAAACCAACCTCTATTTTACGATTGGCTTGGACGAGCGGTGCTCTCATCCTCGCAAGCCAAACAAACGCCTACGACTGTAGTAATTTAAGCCCTTGGTCTGAACAACAAGTCTACAGACAAGGGGATGTTACACAGTCCCAAAACCAAGCATATGAAGCTAAGTGGTATAGTCAAAACGACAATCCAGCAGGACACTCCGGTCCTTATGATGTCTGGCGGTCACTGGGAGCTTGCGCAACGGGCTCAGGTCAAGCCCCGAGTGTCGTACTCACCAATCCAAATGATGGCGCTGTGCTGGGCAAAAATGACAACGCTGTTTTTTCAGCTAATGCCAATGATGTCGATGGTGATCTGGCTTATGTCGAATTCTTAGTGAATGGGCAAGTCATCGCAACGGACAATACCGCGCCATTTCAAACCACTTGGAACGCAGTACTTGGCGAATATAATATCAGCGCAATTGCCACTGATGCCCAAGGGCTAACCGGAAGTTCGCAATCAGCACGGATCACAGTAAAATCGAGCGGGGAAAATTTACCACCGAACGTATCCATTGCAGCTCCAGCCAACGGCCAGCAGTTCTATCAAGGGGATATGGTAGGGATCAGCATCACAGCCGAAGATAGCGACGGTACTATTGCGGGAGTGGAAATTAGCCTGAACAACCAGCTTGTCGCGGATCTAACCACCCCACCTTTTCAGTTTGAGTTCCAAGCGGAACAAGTTGGCGTAAACCAACTAAATGTAAAAGCGATAGACAACCAAGGCTTGATGAGTGAGGCAAACCTTGCCATCGGTGTGTTAACAAAAGTAGGAGGAGGCTGCCAAGGCCTAAGAGCATACAGCGCAGGACAAAATTATCAGGCCGGTGAATTGGTCGCTCATAATAATCATAAATATCGCTGTGATATTGCTGGTTGGTGTAGCTCAAACGCGCTGTGGGCATACGAGCCAGGTGCAGGCCAATATTGGACAGATGCATGGAGCGATTTAGGGATCTGCGCAATCGCGCCAACCGTAACGTTCGAAAGCCCATCCAATAATGGTACTGTTTTGGTCAATGCGCCCACCACTATCTCTGTCAGTGCTCAAGATACAGACGGCAACATTGCTACGCTGTCACTCTATGCCGACAGCACACTCCTCGCCACAGCCAATCAAGGAACGCTTAATCACAGCTGGACACCAATAGCCCTCAATCCAGTGAGCTTAAAAGCCATTGCCGTCGATAACGAAAGTAATCAAAGCGAGCAAACAATTACAGTGAATGTAACTGATAAACCGATTGCCGTTGATTTACTCGCCCCCACTAGCGGCAGCCAAATTACCTTGGGTAATTCCACTCAATTGATTGCACAGGCATCCTCTTTTGTTGGACAAATCACACAAGTCCAGTTTTATGCTGATGGCGTGTTACTCAATACAGACACAACGCCACCCTACGAATATAGTTATGCACCGGCCTCAATCGGCACAAAAACACTTTATGCCACGGCCACTAACGACAATAATGATCAGGTATCCAGTAGCGGCGTGACAGTTCAAGTCATCGACAAACCCATCGGTAAAAAGCACAAATTGATCGGCTATTGGCATAACTTTGTCAATCCAGCGGGTTGCCCTATTCCACTTGATCAGATGTCTACTGCTTGGGACATCATCGATATTGCCTTTGCTGAAAATGATAGAAACTCGAATGGCACAGTGCACTTCACACCATTTGAAAAAGACATTCGCTCTAACTGTCCGCCTATCGACCCGGTAAAATTCAAATCTGACATGCAAGCACTACAAGCGCAAGGTAAAGTTTTTGTGTTAAGCCTAGGTGGTGCAGAAGGCACAATTACCCTCAATACGGATTCCGATGAAGCAGCATTTGTCAGTAGCCTCACCGATATTATTCAACAATGGGGATTTGACGGGCTCGATATTGATTTAGAGAGTGGCTCGAACCTTGTGCATGGCTCTCAGATCCAAGCTCGGCTGCCTAGAGCATTAAAGCAAATTGAACAAAATATTGGTGGCAATATGGTACTTACCATGGCCCCTGAGCATCCCTATGTACATGGTGGCATGATTGCCTATTCCGGTATTTGGGGTGCTTATATTCCACTTATAAACGAGCTACGCGATACATTAGATTTACTTCACGTACAGCTATACAACAATGGTGGCCTACCTAACCCATATGAACCGGGAAGTGCTCCTGAGGGCTCAGTGAACATGATGGTTGCCCATGCAAAAATGTTGATTGAGGGATTTGACCTTGCTGATGGCACCCGCTTTGCGCCACTTAGGGATGACCAAGTAGCCATCGGCCTGCCTTCTGGTCCACAGTCGGCAAATTCAGGCCAAGCGCCTATCGGCAATATCATCAATGCCTTAGATTGTTTAACCAAAGGTACAGGGTGTGGCACTATCCAGCCTAGCAAGGCTTATCCGAACTTTGGTGGCGTGATGACATGGTCGATTAACTGGGACAAGTACGATGGCTATAACTTCTCTCAACCCATTGGCGATAAATTAACGCAGATGAATCAAGGAAATTAAAGTTACATTGGCCTGAGTTTGGTATGCACGGCAAACGTTATTCTGAGCTCAGGTTGATTAATCAATAAAATGCAAAAAATAAAGGCAGGTACTAGCTCGTAATAATTTAGTCCTGAATTTAAGTTGTATCAACTGAACAAAAAACACCCAACCAAATTAAAGCAACAATTCAATCATTCGCGTGTTATCACTGTATTTTTGCCAGAACCACACTGAATAACCCTATAACATAGGCTATGTAGCAATTAGCCAACGACACAAGCAAACAAGGTTGATAAACAGTCAACAGCTTTTTGCTTGGAAATAAACTATTTCTCCCCTACTATTAGAACGTTACACGCAAATTCATAATGAATGCCAAGGTCGATATGAAATCTTTTCCCTCGCTTTATTTAACAAACCTATTCTTAGTCGGTGGGACAGGCCTGCTGACTACTTACTTAGCGCTTTATTTAGGCCAGCACGGCGTCAGTACGTTTTGGATTGGCTTGCTTACCTCGTTTTATTACTTGGGTTTGTTGCTAGGTGCCAAATTGGGCTACCACCTGATCAAATCCGTTGGGCATATTCGTGCGTTTGCGGCAAGCACAGCAGCAGTGACGGCCTGCGTAGCAATACATGGGGTGAGTGACAATATCTATCTTTGGCTTGGACTACGACTTGTGGTGGGTCTTGGCATGATGTGTAACTTTATGGTGCTCGAAAGCTGGCTTAATGAACAAGCGGCACCTGAGCAGCGAGGGCGGGTATTTTCTTTTTACATGCTCACCTCCTACCTCGGTATGGTAAGTGGACAATTTGCGCTATCTAACTTTCCAGAGCTTGGCTATGCCCCGCTGTTTTTAATTGTTGTTGCCTTATCCTTTGGAATTATCCCCATTTCAACGACGAGGCGGATCCACCCGAAGCCACTTAAGCCCATTCAAGTCAGTTTGTTTACCTACTTCAAAAAAGTGCCCCAATCTCTCACTGCGGTCTGTTTTGCCGGTGTGATTAACGGTAGTTTTTATGGCCTTGCCCCGACTTTTGCCAGCCAATCAGGATTTAATGCCGAAGAAATTGCCATGTATATGTCGGTAACGATTTTTGCAGGCTTGCTTGCTCAGTGGCCAATGGGCGTTATCTCCGACCGAGTCCGCAGAAGCATATTACTGCGCAGTAATGCTATTTTTATCGGGTTGATTTCTCTTTGTATATTTTTGCTGCCACTGAGCCCAAACTACAGTCTTTGGCTAACTTTTGGTTTTGGGTTATTTGCATTTACCATGTATCCACTTTCTTCAGCTCTCGCAAACTCGCGCGTTGATGATGAAGACCGTGTTGGTGTTTCTTCTGCGCTGCTGGTGGCGTTTGGGGGAGGTGCCTGTGTTGGCTCAGCCTCTATTGCACAGATCATGTCCCACTTTGGTCATCAAGCGTTATACGCTTCATTAAGCGTGCTAACCGTTGTCATGTTTTTACTCCTTCACTTTATCAACGCCAGACAAAAGGCCGAACAGCCAGAGCCTAGCGACTATGTTGCTGCGACTTCTGACATTACCAGCTCACCGCTCGCTGCCACCATGGATCCGCGTATCGAGGAAAAAACGGCGCACGAGCAACTTCTTGTCGTTGACGAAGACGCGCCTCGCGATAACGACGATGAACTCGATGACAATGAGCAAAATAGTGAGCAAGTCGAGGAACTGGATGAAACAACTAACAAGACTCAGCCATAGCCTGACTGATAAGCACTAGTCGCCAAAGATTGCTTAATCAAGGTGTTATCAGCTATGTTTATAGAATGTAGCTGAGGAGTATTGTGATTTGCAAAACACTTGGATTGCCTTTTGTGGCGTTATGTTGCTCATAGCCTGTACCATAGCCAATAGCTGTGAGCTTGCAGTGCTTGACGGTAATGTCGTGCTCAATTCCTCGAAGATACAGCCTAAATGTCGTTTTAAACAAGATCAAACAGGACAGTTGTCTGCTGCGGCTAAGTTCACCTCGGCGCTAACTCGCCAAATGCCAAATTCTAAAATACAGCGGCTATCACAGGAGCACGCTCAGCAATCATGCAACATCGACGCGACCCAAGGCAGTTTGACGTGTACATTTAATGGCAAAAGCGACCGCTTCACGCTGACTAACACCGTTAAACAGGGGAAAATCGCATCTACAAACTGGCAAGATGATGAATATGTTTACCTTGGCTGGATGACTAATACTGAGGTATTAATGGGCTATATTGCGTTTGGCGCGCTTAACAAGCATATCGCACCCTTTTTCATTCCCGCCTCCCAGTTTTGCCAATATGGTTTGAGCTCGCATATTATCGATCTTGGTAAGGGCGACTTATTGTGCCAAAACCACGAGGGGGTTTGGTCTCATAGCCGTTTACTGCCCTTACCCCAGCCATGCCAACAACCACAACAAATGATCCAAGATAAAGGTGGTATTTGGGCGCTGGAATTTAACAAGAATAGCTACCAGTGGCAGATCTGTAGATATAATGATAACGCAGGTAGCTTGCTAGCCGCATACGAATACAGCATAGATTTAAAGGCAACGCTGGCTCGGTATGACTTACAGCCAAGTGATTATACCCAACTTACTTTTTTATCCAATGCCGATACTAACGCTATCGCGAATACGGTGGAAATAGATAACGTCTTTCCGGTCAGTGATATTACACCGGAGCTTGACCCACAGACGATAGAGCTACCTATTCAGCAGCTACGATACAAACTGACTAAGCGAGATTAATTGCCACTTACTCTTGTGCTTCGTAGCACTTGCGTTTCGCTATTTTGCTTTCTAAATTGATTTGGCGTGGTCCCCGTGGCTATTTTAAATGCTCTAGTAAATGGCCCAACCGACGCAAAACCACTTTCCAGTCCAACGACAAGTACCGGCCAATGCTGTTTAGCGGGATCTTGTAACAACACCTTGGCATGCTCAACTCTCAACTCATTGACCAATTGGCTAAAATTTCGCGCTTTCAGGTTTTGCCGTATCACTCGGCTTATCTTGTATTCAGGTTCATTAAATTGCTGAGCTAAGTCAGCAACTTTTAACCCTTCTTTGAGAAAGCCTTTTTGATCGATAAGAAAGTGTTCCACCTTCTGCTGGAGTGCAATATCATCCTCAGTTTGTGTTGTTCCATTTGATTCAACGCACCTAACAGATGTTATTGTTCGTTGAGACGAAAATCGCCAATACAGTAACACTTGCGCCGTCAATATAATGAGGATGGCTGCGCTTGTCACTGCCCATTCTTGAACCTCACGATTATCGGCAAAGCGATTTTCGACTAATTTGGTGCCTGCGACGCAAATAAAATAAGCAGACAAGAATAGCACCCGTTGTGCTTTTTCTTGCCCTTGAGACTGCGAGAACCCTCTACATCCTTCCCAAAATGCCAGCATGAGTACACTAGATGACAACAATAGGGTAAGCTCATACGTCGCAATGTTAAGCCACTCCACAAATCCGCTAGCATTCATGTGTAATTGGCTGTCGATAAATAAATAGCCCTGTCGCCACACGACTAAGGCAGCAATGGCAATTGCAAATACAATATGTCTTTTTAAAATGGCATATTTTTCTCTAAATAATGCCCGAGCAAGCAACCAAAACCCATTACAGGTCACACAAGCACCCATGCCAATTAAATACTGATATCCATTTAAGGAGTCCTGAGTCAGTTTTTTGGTCGTGGCCAATGCTATCGAGCCGCACACTAAAGCAAAGAGTAAATGTGCTGCTTTTTTCTCTTTTACAAAGAGCTGAGCAATAACCAAAGTACAACATAGGCTAAGCAGAAGTAGGTAGTAGTTTTCAATAGTCATGGTGATTGAAGGAATATTGATAGACACAGAAACTCTAACAGCCACACCAAAAGCATTCAAATTAACTTTGTAAGTAAACTTAACACCACCATTTTTAAAATTCGGCCTACTTTCTTTGCTTTGATTTTCAAAATCAAAGCGACGAGATAGTAAAACCTTGTCATTTTATATATCAAGTTTATTGATTTATAAGGATAAGTATTTTGTCTTCCCTCAATCTAACCAATTCAACAAGGGTGTCCTTTAATCCCTTTAGCGTACTGAGTGGTGCCGTGAAGAGCTGGGTATGTGTCGCATTGCTCGGGCAATGGATGTTTGCTGTTTATATCTTAGGCCTATATGCCATCCCGCTTATCGCGGGGCTCACAGAGCAAAGTGCGGCTGCTTCACCAGCGAGTGGGCACACAAAAGATGCCAAGGTATTTTTTAGCCACGTTTTACCCGCTGTGATTTTGGCCACCAGCGGCTTATTACAGCTTATTCCTACGGTGCGAAAACGCTTTCCACGCTTCCATCGTTACAACGGAAGAGTATTTTTTATTCTCGGTATTTCGGGCGCACTCACCGGGTTATATCTCACTTGGGTAACCGATCTTAGGCTAAGCGATGTTGGTGCCATTGGGATCACACTCAACGGTATATTAATTCCCATTGCGATATTTTTTGCTTGGCGCGCCGCCATACAAAAAAATATCGCCGCACATCAACGTTATGCCGCGCATAGTTTTTTCTTGGTGAATGGGGTGTGGACGTTTCGTCTTTATTTGTTTGGTTGGTACATGGTCAACCAAGGCTTCAATGGCAATACCGCAACCTTAGATGGCCCTGTCGATATATTTATTTCGTTTGCCTGCTATCTGCTACCAATGGCACTCGCAGAACTCTACTTTTGGGCAAAACGCCAAACCAAAGCCAGCGCACCGGTGTGGGTAATCGCGGTGATGATGAGCCTAGGTTTTGTGATCACCGCGATTGGCGTCTGTGCGGCCGCTATCATGATGTGGTGGCCACGCATTTCAGCCGTCTTTTTTAGTTAAATTACGGTTTAATCAGTTACAAATAATTCCCCAGCGCTGCTATATAACCCGTTCCTTGTCGTTTTGACTCGTGTTAAATTAGCGATGATTTTTAAGCAAGGAACGAGCGGTTATGCAAACTAGGTTAGTTACTCACATTGTTATCGTGGCTATTTTTATATTGCTGTCATTTGGTAGCGCTGTTGCTAATAACTCAGCAGATGCGAACTCGACACTGCAGCTTTCGTCCGCTTATTTTTCGCAAAAAAGAACGGTTCATATCGTCCTACCACCAAGCTATGAGCAAGGCAATACAAGCTATCCAGTGTTATATCTAACTGATGGTCAGAGCAATCTTGAACATACCGCTTCAGCGGCTCGTTTCTTGGCACAACAACATAAAATACCGGAACTTATCATTGTTGCTATCGAAACCAACGAACACCGCACTCGAGATCTGACCCCGTCTTATCGCAAAGGCAGCCTTGCGGTACTGGGACATTTCGCAGGTCCAACACGGCAGCAAAATCCGGGCGGTGCAGAAATGCTACTGCAATTTATCGACAAAGAACTCATCCCTTACGTAGACAAACATTATCGAACATCAGGCTATCGCGCGTTAGCAGGACACTCATTCGGTGGGCTATTTGCAACCTATGCACTACTTGAAAAACCCGATTTATTTAATGGTGTGATGTTGGCAAGTCCAAGCCTTTGGTGGGATAAAGAGCGATTATTAAATGACTTACTGGCAAAAGCGTTAATCAACAAGTGTATCTACATCAGCATGGCAGACGAAAGCACAATCATAACGCAGCCATTTCAACGTCTTAATGATGCTTGGCGAAAGCCAAATGGAATTGACTTCAAAGCGCAGCACTTTAGCGGCGAAAGCCATACGAGCGTCGTCTACCCGAGCTATTATCATGGTCTGCAGCACCTATTTAACCATTACCAACCATCCTTGAAGGTAGCTGCTGCCGGTGTCACTCAGCTGGAAAGTCATGTCGCCATCGCTAAGTCACTATATGGACTAAAGGCTTACCCCTACGACGCACTGACTTCGCAAGGGTATGCCGCCCTATTCGAACGTAACTTCACTGCGGCCATCAACCTGTTTAGCTTTGTGAGCCAACACAACTCAGAATCCCTCAATGCACTGCAGCAATTGGCGATGGCTTATCAGCAAAAAGGAGATAAGCCATCGCTATTAAAGACCTACCAAGCCATGCTTAAACTTAAAGGGCTAAGTGAAAGCGAACAAAAACATTTGCTCTCAGAAATCAAAGCATTGCAGCATTTACATTAACTGATTTTTCTAAAGTGGTGATATTCACTCAACGCAAGTGGCACGGAAACCACAGGGTTTTGTGAATACACCGTGCCCTCACTAATGTTGTGCCGCCAACACATTAGCAGTAGCACACGGTTCAAGTGCATTTAATAAACCGTGACATGATCCATAGTGATGTCATTCTCAGCACCACCGATGGCGAGGTAAATATACTTAGGTTTGCCTTGAATATTGGCTAGGCTTTTTGTGAATGCTTTTGGAAAAAACAAACACTCCCTTCAACCTTGTGCCTTTTTAAACACTGCCAGCAACTGACTTAGCACCGCCGCAATAATGACTCCAATCACCGCACCCAATCCAAGCTTGGCGATAATACTCAAAAGCCAGCTCATTGCAGGGAGCAGCTTTTCAATAGCGTGAACAATTTCTTCAAGTAAGTGGAACTGGTGAGCCAAAATATCAACGCCAACTAAAAGCATTGCCAACACACCGGCGACTGACAAAAACTTCATCAGACCGTTGGCAAAATAAAGCAGCCCCTTACCCACTCCACGTT
The DNA here is from genome assembly GCF_004103285.1 of Pseudoalteromonas sp. A757. NCBI lineage: Bacteria > Pseudomonadati > Pseudomonadota > Gammaproteobacteria > Alteromonadales > Pseudoalteromonadaceae > Pseudoalteromonas > Pseudoalteromonas sp. A757. Next base: position 7,425 of record NZ_QNQN01000053.1, on the reverse strand, counting down.
TTATCGCCGCAAGTGTAGTCTTACCTACGTCCTTAATCATGGCTAAACCAATATCATCAAGCTTCACAATCAAAGCCACAATTCCGTAAACTCCAACGGTCAGCGCAAGCCCTATTAACGAAAGGACTATTGCTTGCTTTTCGAAAGGCTGATCAGCAATCGCCCCCAGCGCAATGATGATAATTTCCGCCGATAGAACAAAGTCGGTAACGATAGCGCCCTTGATTTTGTCTTTTTCAAACTCGACTAAGTCAATACGCTCATCCTCAAGCGCTTTGACAAACTCATCGGTTTCTTGCTGTTGCTCCTGACGGTGAAAAATAGCGTGGAGAATTTTTTCACCCCCCTCAAACAGCAAGTACAGCGCCCCTAAAATTAGCATAATGGGGATCATAAACGGCGCAAAGTAACTGCAAGCCAAAGCAACGGGCACTAAGATAAACTTATTCAGCAAGGAACCTTTAAACACCTTCCATACCACAGCAAGCTCCCGATCTGGTTTGATCCCACCCGATAGCTGCTCTGCGTTGACGGCAAGATCGTCTCCTAACACCGGCGCGGTTTTAGTTGCAGCTAATTTTGTTAGCGCAGCGACATCATCGAGCAAGGCAAGTAAGTTTGCAGATGGCATAGCACACTCCTTTCGTTTAAGTTGTTCATCAAGTGCGGTTGTCAACTAACTGTTTACGTTAGCAACAGGCCCTAATACACAATATTTTTATCATAGGCCAAACATGATATTGAAGGCATGACTGCTTCAAGACAACTTAAATGTTGTTTTAATTCTCTCGGCTCGGTAATTTTTTTATATCGTATCCAAGGGATCAAAGGCGTAGTGTCGTCCTGCTCTGTAGTTAGATAAGCCTCATACCCTTTTATCCATTCATTCAACAAACCAAATGCATACGCATAAGGTAACAATGCTTCGTACTCCGCCTTTTCGACTCCTTCAGCAAAGCAGTGCTGACTCTTTAGTTTAATGTATTGATAAAATTGCTGAGACTGCAATACCCAAGCTTTAAATTGCTTGGAAGGCCCGATAAATGAAAAGAAAGCCGCAATAAAACCTAGGTAAAAGAAGTGAAAAACCACACTGGTACCATTCACCAGCTCATCATCACCATCAACACACATCCATAATAAGAATAAATAGGTAGGAATATAAATTAACGCGCGTACAAGCCACATTTCTCGGCTCTTTTTATCTTCGTTGCGATGTTCTATGAACATCTCTACAATAACCACCGCGATTAACAACAGTGAAGTGCATAATAAAGCTACAATTAAACTACCCGTAAACACTTGCCACTCATTGCCAGCACCAAGTCCAATCACAACAAAAGAAGCACCTAACCAAAGTAAAATAGGCACAATAAAAGCAAGAAAGTTTACATTATGCTGCGCTTTTCCCACTTCGGCATTATTCACATAATGGCATATTATTTCTGTGAAAGACGTCCTCCCCTCGTTTCCTTTGTTAATAACAAAACGGTTTTTTATCACTCGTTTTCGCTTGCGTTTTCCACTCGAGTTTTGCACGTCTTGCTGTTGATAAAAGTAACGTTGCAGCTTACCACTTAACCCAACCACCTCTGACTCACTCGGCGCTTCGGGGTTTAACTGAATTTGGTGCAGCTTTTTTGGGTCAACATTACTAAATTCATCATTGTTTTTACCCCGTTCGCTAATCGTTAACTGTTTCGCCACTGCAAGCTTTAACACCTCAGCTAACGCGTCTTTTGCTGTTAGCATGCGTTCGATATTTGCAGAAACCAGCTCTCTTACCAAGCAAATCGGTAAATCTGGTGGTTGAGTGGAACAAGGAAGCGCATCGGCAAGTTTTGGCAATGCATGGAGGCGCTTGCGCGTTTGCCACACAGCCAATGCAAATAATATTAAAAACGGCAAAGCAATAAATAACACTCTAAACGGATACCATACTTTGCGGTAAAGGTAATTATCCTTAAATACACCTTTTTCAAACGCGAGTGCGATTTCTCCCTGTGCTTTATCTGCGATCTCAGATTGACTCTCGAATAGGAGCTGATTACGTCCATTAACTATTCCATCGCGTATCAAAAACGCATCATTGTTTAGATGATCGACAAACAATTGGTGTTCCTTGAGCGTCGCAGTTTGAGGGTAGAAAATGGAGACAGTAAGCTTTTTAATTTTCAGATTAACATTAGGAAAGAGTGCATACGTCAATTCGTCCAATGCCGGATAAAATCGCATCCGGTTTTTTGATTGATATCGCACTTCAAATTGCTGAGCTTGCCCTTGCTTTGGAAGCTGCTCTTTGCTTATTACGAGCGTTACTGCACTTCTATCGTAGTTATACTTCAGTGCATAACGCACTTCTTGCTCGTCGATTTTTACTGAGTCAATGCTGATATCGCTCAGATAGTGTGTACCATCTGGATATCTCACATCCAGCTCAATTGTTTGCTCGAGTCCCTGCCAATCGAAGTTTCCCCCTTGCAATATGCCTTGCTGAGTAACTTGAAGTGCACCAGATTTATTAATATCGAGATTAACTTGTAGCTGAGAGAAGTGAGGATCCGCTACTGACGCATCTTTAAATTTTAAATAAGCCAGGGAAGGCGCACTCACGAGCAATAAAATGATTGCCAGCAATACACCATAAAGCGTGGTAAACCAAAAGCGTTTAGTCATTGTTCAAATCCTTTGAATGCGCAGCGCTAAGTCTATGTAACTCAGCTCAATTTGCGCAGCAGACTAAAGCAAATAAGGTCTAATTTCAACACTAAAGTCACCATTAAAGGAGCCGCTTTTGGCGAGTAGACCTAGATAATATTTGCACATCACCGATTGGCTTTTTGGCTATACGCACTCCCTTTTAGTGCAACTAACAACCGCCTTAGCGCACAGTAATTGACACCGGAATAGCGCAGTGATCGCTGAGCATTCTCTCTTCAGACATATCCGCAAAAAAATGTACGCTGGGGTCAAATTTTACCGTGTTTGCAAGCTTGTTGCTTAGCAATATATGGTCAATCGGAACTGGGTAACGTGGGTGACAACCTGTCAGTGTTTTAGTTGCGTTTACCAAAGGTGCAGAAGCATTATTTTGGTGCTTGGTTAACTGCTGCCAAAATTGATTGTCGCCATGACTTAAACGATGATTGAAGTCGCCCAACACAATGGTGTTGCTATTTGCGCGTTTCTCCAACCAAGACTTAAGTACTGGTAATTGCTCTGCCAGCAATCGACAAGCTTTTTTATCCGAAGTCGAGTAGTTATCAACAAAACAACCGCTTTTAAGGTGAACATTAAGCACTGAAAGCTCACCAAACTGAGTATCTAAGGTCACAACTAGGCCATGTCGTAGCCCTTCAACATTCACGCTAAGTTCGCTCACGTTATCCACTTTGCTTGGGACAAGGTTATTTCTAATCGCAAACGCGGTTTTCTGTTGTGTGGACAGGTTGCCACTATCTCTACAATCATACGTCGCGCTATCTGCTCGACTTGAAATCAGTAATTGCCATTCACTGCTTGGAAAGACCTGCTCCAGCGCTTTAACCGATGCGACCTCTTGCAGCGCAATAACATCAGCATTAAGCCCTTTTGCATAATCGCGCAATGCGCTTATCTCCTGCTCGTCACGAGGCCTACACCCTACGCTCGATGGATATGCTAAATGCTCCATGTTCCAAGTCGCAATTTTAAGCGGTGCGGCGATTGCTTGGCTGCTCACCTTAGAGATACCGATATTTGAAGGCTCTGACTGGCATCCCAATAGCGAAAGGCCAAAAATAGTGCTAAATACAAATGCTGTTAATTTTGTTGTCATAATGAATCCAATCTAGGCGATAAAATCTAAAGTCAGTAGTAATCGCTTTTCCCCTGTAACTACTGCTGGTGAGCGATGCACTAAGCCACGGCCTTCATTACCGTCCCAACGCTCACCTTTTAATAATGCCACATCCCCACAGGCAAGCGATATTGCGTCTGCTTCAGGAGAAATAGTCAGTTTGTTGCCATCCCTTGATACATGCTGGTTTCTAAGCCACTCGCTGCCAGCGCCTGCGAGTGTAGTCACCAGTCGTACTGGCACTTTATCAACATGAAATTTCGGGCACATTGCAGTCTCGAGCGTTTTTAACCGTAAGCCAACGACGCGAAGCTCAAATAAGCAGCTAAACATATCCACAATTTCAATAATATGCGCCACCATCGTATCGCTAAAATTCAAATGCTTTAATGGCTCACTAACTTCGCAAGTGATCTTGCTAGTCGCAATTTGTAGGGCTAATTCTAGCTCTTTTGCTGTTTCTAAGTAGCGCCCAAACTCTGCTTTCAAAGCAGATGATAATGCATGTTGCCAAATCACAATATTGGTGTTGGGCTCATAAATCTTGGTTAACACGGTGGCATGCTCTGACTGCTGATGATGCAAAGAGTCCACGTCAAACAACGGCTCCATAGGCATAAGGCTATTCATAGTAACTCCAAATAGGGTTTTATTTAGTGAAAATTGCGACGCAGCGCATAGTTTCGAAGATGAGCGTAGGAGATGAGCATAGAGCCAAGCACTGTGAACAAGGTTTCTCCACCTTGTTCACCCAAAAAAGTTGCTAACACCAAGAGTGTGCAGCCCACGAGCCCTAAACTCACGACAAGACACGACTTATGCCGCACATAGCCAAACCCGAGAGCGAATATACTAATGGGTATAACGGCTATTAGTAACCACTGATGAAATACCTCATCAGATAGCGCTAATAGGCCCGCAAAGGGAGGAAGTACAATTAATAAAAAAGGTAATATTAAACAATGGACTATACACAACATAGATAACCCAATTGCTGCCTTGTCTCCAAACGACTGCACTTTTGCGCTCACGCTTTCTCCTTCGTCATGCCTACATCAACTTGATACAATATAACATACCAAACAAAGAAGAGTGAAACATTAAAAGCTGTAAAAATAAAAGGCCGCCGCGCCGTCTCTAAAAAGCGCATAACTGCGAGTGTTTGAAAGATGGTAGTGACGTTAAGTTTTATCTTCAGAGACAGAAAAGTACAGGAAGTGCCAGATACAAAACTTAACTATTGCCGCGCTAGTCGCTTTTTAGGCTAAGCGAGTGCTTACACAAAGCCCAAAAAGCGAGGCAAGTTAGATGACCTCTTTATGCATTAATTGCGACTACCGCAGTATTGGCAGTAACCCAAAAGCCAAGAAGGTACAGGCAATTAGTGATAATAATGACCCAGAACGCACCATAATCTTAACGGTTAATTCTGCAGTGACAGTTGATGAAAATCCAGCTCCAGCGATTGGAAGTGCTATACTTGCACCTGTTACAGATGCCAAAGTTATTCCCAGCCAAATAAGGGTAAATCCCAAGGCCGAGCCATAAGCCACAAATAGTTCTAAAGATAAAGGCAGCTCGACCAACGACCAGATAACACCAAAGATCGCGAGAGCCATTCCACATTGAACAGCAGTTAAGTGAGCGGAAAGCGCCATTCGGGAATTTTTAACCACTGGTATCAACGCACCTTGCATTAAACCGGCAAGAAAAAAAGCCATTCCAATAAAGATGAGTCGAGCGCCTATCTGTGTCAGTTCTATCATGATGTGCTCCATGCATGTATAGCACTTAGTTTGGCGACGCCACTTACATTACTGAAGTTATCAATGTAAAGCGATGAGTTTTGTTCCTGATGGCTTCTAAATTTATGAGCGATATTCATTATTAATCTCCGTTGAAAAAAGCATGGTAAACAACGAAGTACTAAAGTTCATTCACCTAGATTCATTTTTTAATTTACTCAATGTTTGGGGAGCGACACCCAGATAAGATGCCACATGATAAGACTTAACTTGCTTAAATATATAAGGGTATTCATCGAGTAAACGAGCATATCTCTGTGCAGCAGTCTCAGACATGAGAGAAAGGACACGTTTGTATGTTGCAGAATAATAGGTGTTATGTATCCATGTCCGTGCTAATACCTCCCATTTTTTATCTTGCGATAAAAGCTTATCAAGTGCTTCCAGAGGCGCTACATAAAAAACCGAATCTTCAAGAATTTCAAAATTAAGCATTGATCCTGTTTTTTCATAAAAGCTTACGCTATCGTCCATAAAATGATTTAAACCATGCTTACTTTTGCCACGAAAATAGAGCTGCCAAGTATGATCTTTGCCATTCATATCACTTAAATATGATCTGGCTAAACCACTTTTAATAAACCATATCTCATTAAACACCTCACCTGCATGATGTACCGTTGTTCCTTTTTTTACGTGTTTAATGTCAAATATTCCGCAAGCATAATCCCATTCATCATCATTGACAGGAATATAATGCTCAATCATTTTTCTAAAATATTTCATAGAACTACAGTTATTTTTTGTTAATTAGGCCAAAATTAACGGCAAAAATAGTTAGTCATAATTTGTGAGTAACGCACAAAGCCCAATTGAAGTATTTTTATACTTTTTTACTTCACTTCCTCAGCTTTGATATTAATAGTGAGGGTGTCACTTGTTTTGTACTTGATTCTTTCTAGCTGAAATAGGCATGTACAATTTGTTAAATCTCATTTTTCGCCGAAGCATGCGCTAGGATGATTCGCCACTTGCCGTTTATTTTTTGCCACACTTCGGAAATGTAGCTCGAGCGAATTATCCTATCTTTACCTATAATTTGGCAAAAACCAGTTACAGTTGTAACTGGACCCAACTGTTGATACTCCATTTGGGAGTTCTGAAAACTGGTAAAGGGTCCAAACCATTTCCCGTTTAATTTGCGAGCCGCGATATTTTTGAGCCTAGCCGGGTTAGATTCAACACCTTGCCCAGATACAATAGAAAAATTCTCAGACTCAATTTGCTCAAGTGTAACTGTGTTACCATCCAAATAGGCTTGTAGCCACGCTTCTCTAATCTTTCTTATTTCTTCCATGTTCAAATACTTCTCTCGAAATCTAAATGAATAAATAGCTGACACCCACTACTAATTTGCACCTTCCTAAGATGAATAAATAGCTGACACCCACTACTAATTTGCACCTTCCTAATGAATAAATAGCTGACACCCACTACTAATTTGCACCTTCCTAAGATACCGCCTAAGCTTTAATTCTGCACTCAAAGGATTGAGGAAACCAAACTATGGCTACTGCCCGTATCACAATTTAAACCAGACACCCACCGCTAATTTGCACCTTCCTAAGATACCGCCTAAGCTTTGAATCTACACTCAAAGGATTGAGGAAACTAAACTATGGCTACTGCCCGTAAAAGACAAATCAGTTTAACCGACACCAAATATTATCACTGTATCTCCCGTTGCGTAAGGCGCGCCTTTTTATGCGGTGAAGATAAATTTTCTGGAAAATCATACGAGCACCGCCGGGATTGGGTTGAAGAAAAGCTCCTGATGCTGGG
>NZ_QNQN01000054.1:0-84348 GCF_004103285.1 Pseudoalteromonas sp. A757 | reverse complement strand
CAATTTCCCTTGGTAATTAGCGACTACGACAAAGTCGCGTGGTAATTAAAGTACGACAAAATCGCTTGGTGTTAACAATAATAACTTGTACTAGCTCAGACTTGACCTGACAGTTACCCGTTTTTCAATCGGTGACTGTCAGCCTAGATTTGGGCTAAATTCTTTTCAACCCAGATCGATTTCCCATCTAATAATGTTTCAAATGGCGTTCTACCACAGCATTTTTTTCCTTGATGAGTTCGGTCATTATTGTAGTAATTTATCCACTCGTCCAGATCCTTTTGGAGCTCTTCCAGAGAGCTGTATAACTTTTTGCGAAATGTCACTTGATAAAACTCTTGAAGTATCGTTTTGTGGAAGCGTTCGCAGATACCGTTTGTCTGCGGCGACATTGCCTTGGTTTTGGTATGGTCTATGTCGTTGACCGCTAGATAAAGCTGATAATCATGGTGTTCAACCTTACCGCAGTACTCAGTTCCACGATCAGTGAGGATCCGTAGCATAGGTAGTTCGTGCTGCTTAAAGTAAGGCAAAACTCTATCATTCAGTAGCTCTGCTGCTGTGATCGGTGTTTTAGTGGTGTAGAGCTTTGCAAACGCAACTTTGCAATATGTATCAACAAAAGTTTGCTGATATATACGGCCAACTCCCTTTAGGTTTCCAACATAAAAAGTATCCTGTGAACCAAGATATCCTGGGTGCTCAGTCTCAATTTCGCCGCAGGCTTCATCGTCCTGTTTTTTCTTCTCAAGAGCTGTTACTTGGGACTCTGTGAGAATGAGACCTTCTTGCGCAACTTTAGCCTCTAGCGCTTTCAGACGCTTTTTAAAGTTTTCCAAGTCATGGCGCAACCAAACAGACCGCACACCACTGGCAGAAACAAATACGCCTTGTTTTCTTAACTCATTGCTGGCTCTGACTTGCCCGTGAGCCGGAAATTCAATCGCATAGGTGCAAACTGCGTTTTCAGTCTCTTCATCTACACGGTTCTTCAGGTTTGGTGTTCTACGCGATTTACCGATGAGTGCATCAATACCGCCTTCATCAACGAGCTCTTGATAACGATAAAACGTATCTCGCGAAACCCCCATCATTTTGCAGGCTTTAGATACGTTTCCAAGCTCTTCAGCTAGATTGAGCAAACCAGCTTTGTGTTTAATGATTGGATTGTTAGTATGTAACATGAGAGTTACTCCTTAGTTGTTTTGAACAAAGATTCGACATCTTTATCAAAACGGGTAACTCTCAATTTTTCAAATCGAAATGTCAGGTCTGGTCAGAACTAATTCAAATAACTAGTTTAAAAAATGATAGCACAAGCTTAAAGCCTGGCTATCATTCCGCTTCTAAAGCATTTCAAGAACACTTTGTTGCTCCAGTTTACTGAGCGCACTTTCCATATCTACTACACTACAACCCGATAAGTTCGCAATATCTATTGTGTCATGCTTTCCATCGCTATAATTGAGTAGCATCCTGATATGATTCAACTCTTCTATTTGGCCAACTCTTTCTTTGCTGAAAAAGCTCAATGTCGGATACAGCCCTCGCTTGCCTAAATTTGGTTCACCATAAGGAAACTTGTTCTCGAACGTTGCTGTCTGCTCCAACGCAATAAGAATCTTCTCAAGTTTGTCGATACTATCCAATATCGGTTTAATCCCCATATTTTCTTTATCGTCTAACGAAGTATGATACTCATTGTAACCTGCATGAAAACATCGACTCACGCAACATACTGGAAATTGAAAACCTGGCGAATTGTATTGACGCTCATCTGAACCACTTAATGGACTGAATGGAATGTTTTGGTGGTGAAAGCCATGTTCATTAAGGTGATATAGCAGTTTATCTAACAATCCATTATCGTTACGACTATGCTTGAATACTAATTCTTCAGGCTCACCACCCATACAGTTAATTACAAGACCTGAAACTAAATTTTCCTTTAAGTAATCGCCCTCTAAATGAAGCAACCCTAAACTACCAATTGTTTCTGGATGCAAAGCAAAGCGATACGAATAACGTCGCTTTGGCCAGTGCTTAATTCGGTGATATAAACCGAGCAGTACCAAAGGTCCACTGATTTCATTATTTGCCATTGATGGATGACATAAATAAGAACTAAGCAGGATTTCCTTTTTTGACTCTCCCTCAAGCACAGTCTGTGCAATATCCAAATGACCATCAACAAATTCGCTGTCAATGACCGCTTTATATGTGCCGGGTTTTAAATTATCCCGAATATTCTGAGATACACAAAACCCCCACCTTTTTTTGTAATAGCTGGTCACATATGGAATGGCACTCGGTAATTCAGGAAGGCTGTAAAGGTGGTTTTGTAATTCTTCGAGCTCAATCTCAGTATTTACAGGCTCAGAGTAATTTACCACTTCCAGATTTAAACGTTTCATATCGGCGACTTTTTGCCCATCCGGATCTAGAAGGTATGCATCATTACAGTGCCACTCTTGTGGAACTGTCCAATCAAACACCGAGGTACCTGTCGGGATAGACTGAACTGTCAAGGGCATATAACGAGAGAAGATATCATAACTCTGACGCAAGCCTGGTCCCGTAATTGAACGTAATATGGGGAAAAGCTCATCAAAAAGGCCACTATAAAACAACTCTGACTCTTGATATTGCACGTTCTAAACTCCTTATTTCCCGAATATGATACACTTTATTTTTCTGGTGCGCTTATTGTTCTAAATGGATATAGTTGGCACGCCACACACTATTTCCAAAAAAATTATCCAACAAAATATAACTCTCAAAAATTACTTATACAACATACTGTTACCTTTTAGTGGTAAAAAGTTACCGCTTTCCTTTACGTTTGAGCTCCTCTAATCGCTCTCGCTCCGCCAAAATCATCTTTAACATCTGAATGCGAAGCTCCGCTTCTTGCTGTTTAAATTCGGAGAGCTGTTCTTCAAGCACTTCCACTTCATCCACTGTTGTTTGGTCACGGTACTTTTTGCTACCTACGTGTTCGATTACAGCTTGCTGCTCATCATTAGTCGCGTCGGGGTGTTGTTCGACTCTTAAAAAGCGCTGTTCTTGGGATTGCATCAGCTTATTAATTCTTTCTTGGAGTTTACGAATTTGCGCTTGAATAAGGTCCATTGCCTTTTCTAAGTTTTCATAATCCTCTTTAAATACAGGGTTATCTTCCTTATAACCTGCTGCTTCATCATCAAGCTCTTTGGAGAGCATCGCAGGTATCTCTTGCTTTTCTTCCGTATCACTTGGTGATTTCGTCTTTATCTGGTTAGCAGCAACTTGAGCTGAGCCTTGTGATTTCAATTCAGTCTGTTGCTGCAACGGTGGTAAGCCACCTTGATGTATTTGAATATCCATTTTCACTCCTTGGGATAGACACTGTTTGCTATATATCGGAAAAACTGAATAAAACTTAATTAAATTTATGTTGTGCGTTCCTAATTTCGTTTCCGCTGTCTTCAAACTGACATCAACTCGCGACCAATTTGTCATAAATACCAGCAAAAATACTAATTAAGCTAACTCGGCTAGGAAGTATGTTGGTATAGCCTCTTTTTTCGCGGGAGCGTTATGGAAAACAAACAAATTGCGGTGGTGACTGGTGCCTTTGGTGGGATTGGTTCTGCTATTACAAAAACACTCATTGAAAAAGATTTTTTTGTTGTCGCGATAGCAAGTGAAAGGCGTAATGAGGCCGACTTTGACCTCTGGCTTAACACGCTACAAATAAATCCAGCTGCGGTAAAACCCTTATTTTTGGATGTAACGCACGCTGAACAATGCCACACAGCGATGGTTCAGGTTCTACAAGAATTTGGTAATGTCGATCTACTCGTAAATAACGCCGGGATCACACGCGATTCAGCGTTTAAAAAAATGACCCACGCGCAGTGGAGCGAGGTGATCAACACCAATTTAAATTCCCTCTTTAATATGACCAACCCTGTCTTTGCGGCAATGTGCGCAAAGAAGCGAGGTCGTATCGTTAATATCTCTAGCGTTAATGGCCTAAAAGGTCAGTTTGGGCAGGCTAATTATTCCGCCGCAAAAGCAGGCATGATTGGGTTTACCAAAGCACTGGCCTATGAAGGTGCAAGAAGCGGTGTTACCGTCAATGCTGTAGCGCCGGGCTACACAGAAACGCCTATGGTAAGTGCCATGCGTGAAGACGTGCTAAATAGCATAAAAGCACAAGTACCGATGCAGCGTTTAGCCACGCCTGACGAAGTTGCAGCCGCAGTTGCGTACTTAGCATCAAAAGAAGCCGGTTACATTACTGGCGAAACCCTGTCGCTCAATGGCGGCCTATATATGCAATAACCTAAATACCACCGAGGGAGCGAGCTGTACCTGATGTTCGGTGGTGCTAACTGATCACTATCATCCATTGTGTTAATTTAATCGATAACAAGGAAAAGACCATGTACAGCGATTTATTCAAAACATTCAACGAACAAACTGAGCAATTTTTTGCACCAGCGGTACAGTTTAACCAAATCGTGGCAAAAAACATCGAAGCACTATCCAAAATTCAGCTGCACTCGGCTGAGCAGATCACTAAAACATCCATTGAGCAGCTAAAGCAAGCGACTGAAATCAAAGATGCAAAATCTATGATGGATTTCAACGCAAGTCAGTTGAACGCGTTAAACGCTCTAAGCCAACAGATGATCCAAGATGGTCAAAAGCTTTCTCAATTAGGTCAAGAATTTAAAGACAGCTTAGAATCTCTTGGTAAAGAAACGCTAAAAACAGCGAAAGCGCAATAACCTGCAATTTTGGGCGACTTAGGTCGCCTTACCCGTTCAAACAACACAAAGGATCTACCTGTATGGGCACTCAAGAAAATATTGAGCAAGGGTTAACTGCGTGGTGGCAATATAACCAAGAATTGTGGCAGCTCGCAGCGACAAATTTTGGTAAAGAGAATCCATTGCAAAATGCATTAAATGAGCAAAACCAAGCCGACTTACAAAGTTGGCTCAGTGCACTCAATCAGCAACCGGAAGCCTTTATTAAACAGCAAAATGCGTGGTGGCAAACCCAGTTTGCTATTTTTCAAAACAGTTTTATGCCACAAACTACCGATGAGAAAGAAGACATTATTAGCCCTGAGCGTGGAGACAAACGCTTTATAGACCCAGATTGGCAAGAAAACCCTTGGTTTAACTACCTTAAACAAAGCTATCTTTGGTTTGGACAATCGCTACAAAACACCATTGAAAATACTCCAGGTCTCGACCCAAAACTTAAAGAACGATTAGCGTTTTTTGCAAGACAGTCCGTGAATTCAGTATCACCGAGCAACTTTGTTTCAACTAATCCAGAACTACTTAAGCTGACGCTAGAAAGTAACGGGCAGAATCTATTCGATGGACTGGCACGCTTAAAAAAAGATTTAGCCAAAAGTACTGAAATGCTTCGAGTCAGCATGACTAATGAAAATGCGTATACACTTGGAGAAGACCTTGCTTGTACGCCAGGTAGAGTGGTATTCCAAAATCACTTATTTGAACTGATCCAATACCATCCAACTACAGAGCAAGTGCACAAGACTCCCCTGCTTATCGTGCCGCCATTTGTGAATAAATACTATATTTTGGACTTGAGAGCGGATAACTCCTTGGTTAAATGGGCACTTGAACAAGGGTATACCGTGTTAATGATGTCATGGAAAAACCCAGATCCAAGCATGGCAAATATTGCGTTTGACGACTATGTCGTCGACGGTGTGTTATGTGCTTTAGAGCAAACTGAAAAGCAAACAGGCGAAACCCAGATCCATACTGTGGGTTATTGTATCGGCGGTACTCTACTCACTACGTGTATGGCCTATATTGCTGCTAAACGCATCAAACAAAGAGTAAAAAGTGCAACCTTGCTGACCACAATTTTAGATTTCTCGCAGCCTGGAGAACTTGGCGCATTTATCAATGAGCCCACCATTAATGCGCTAGAACAGTATAATAATCAAAATGGCGTGATGTCAGGGCACCTGCTCGGTACTTCTTTTAGTATGCTCAGAGAAAACAGCTTGTATTGGAATTACTTCGTCAATAACTACCTCAAAGGCAAAGCGCCCGCCGACTTAGATTTACTCTACTGGAATAGTGATAGCACGAACCTAACAGCGGCCTGCCACAACTTTATTTTACGAGACTTATATCTCAATAATCAGCTTGTTGAAGACAAGTCTGTCAGTATTCGTGGCGCTAAAATTGACCTCAGTAAAGTAAAGCAACCGGTCTACTTTCTCTCGACCCGTGACGATCATATTGCGCTGTGGCAAGGCACTTTTGAGGGGGCTAAAAAGCTCAGCAGCCCACTCACCTTTGTGCTTGGGGAGTCTGGCCATATTGCCGGAGTGGTCAACCCGCCAAGTGCAAACAAATATGGTTATTGGTTTGATGGACAAGGCCAAGAAAACCCCGCCCAGTGGCTCGCTTCGGCAAAACATGAAAGTGGATCATGGTGGTCACACTGGGCACAGTGGCTACATCAAATAAGCCCAGAACAAGTGCCAGCCCGTGCCGCACAAAGTGATGAACAACCAGGAATTTACGATGCCCCTGGAGAGTACGTCAAACAGAGTATTTAAGAAACTTACAATCAATTAGAAGCAAGAAAACTTGCTTCTAATATTTCCCGTTATTGACACATTCTATACATTCGGTCAGTCTAGGACGCAAAAATATAGGGAAATAACATGATTGGCTTTCTTATACTTGTCGCAGCATTTGTGGTCTTTGTTGGTGTATTACAATATCAAAAAGTAAAAACGATAGCTCATAGACGTACGTTTATACAAGATTACGACCTCGCGCATTTAAGACCCAAACTCAGTCACCATTATCCTGAGCTTACCGATGAGCAACTGACACAGGTTGAATTTGGTCTCAAGCAGTTTTTCCAAGCGAATTTATTGCTCGAAGATCAATCCTTGGCTATGCCCTCTCGGGTTGTCGATGCGCTGTGGCATGAATTTATTTTACACACTCAAGAGTATCAATCCTTTTGCTACGAGGCTTTTGGCCGTTTCTTACATCATTGCCCATCAGAAGCGATGAAAGGGAAAAACAAAGCGCAACTCAGCCTACGTAAGACATGGCGAGCCTGTTGTAGCATCGAGCGCATATCCCCGCGTAGGCCAGCTGCTTTACCAATATTATTCGCACTGGATGCCTTACTCAACATCCCAAATGGGTATTACTACTCAGCAACTGACTTTCGTGAACCTGTTACCAAGGGCGATTCCAGCAGCACAACCTATGCAGGTCACATCGGATGTACTTCAATGGATAGTGGCGACAGCTCCTCATCATCATCAAGTTCTTCAAACTTAAGTTGCAGTAGTGGCTCAAGTTGCGGCAGTGGCTGTAGCAGTTAAGCTTAATACTTAATGAAGATACCTTTTACATTCGTTAACGTTCGGACCTTATATTGACGCTTAAGATTAGCTAAAATTTGTACCGATTTGACGAGTTTTGATTTGGTGTTCAAGTGTCCATTATCCATAAATATTACAGCATTATGTTTTCAGCTCTGCTGATATCAGGATGCCATCAATTGGCAGAAGGGCAGTCGCTATGGAAAATTGCCTCAGAAGGGATCATCTTTAATGGACAGCTGCAAACTCACCTTTCAGCTCCCTCAATTGCATGCGAGCAATGTGTAGTTAAACGCCAAACGGATATTCGTCCGTCAGGCCCTGCTAACTACACCTTGGTTTCTGAAAACCAAAAACTAAAAGCGATATGGGGCAAAAGTAGTAATGCCGCTTTGTATATTCCAAATAACGCCGGTAGAACCTTAATAAACTTGGCTCCGGATACCGAAACGGGTGTCTGGATTATGGACTTAGAGACCACGCCAAAGCCACTCAAGGTGGGTAAGGTTAATTATGTAATGCTTGGCGCAGAAACTTATCAAGTGGTTATCAGTCCAAGCTCACAGCGCACAAACTTTGAGTACGCTGTACTTGTAAAATAGCATTTATTTAGTTTCTAGAATAGTTACTGCATTAGGCTTAAGCCTAACTAAACTCATTCCCTCGGTAACTTCGCTTTCATCAAACACCTCGCCATTTTCGTGTGCTCTGTGGGCTAAATAACGCTTGGTTTTCTCAATATTTAACTCAAACTGCTCAAGGACGCCGGTCGCATAAGCGCGCTTACCAATGGCAGACATTGGGAAAACCATATCGCCATCACGTACCTTTACGTTTATCTCCTCGCCATTATCTACTTTCAGCGTCATCCAACAACCACGCTTTTTACACACTTTGACCACTTCACCTGATAGCGTGATCTCACTTCCCGTATACCGCTCTGTGTTTTTCAGTACGTCTGCAGCTGTTACGAGCTTGTTCATGTTCGCACCACCGCCAAATTCATTTGTTTTAGCGTCTGCTGTTGATACAAAAAGTGTGACAACGAAACCACAGAGTAATTTGTTTATCTTCATATTTTTTCCTTAAAAGTCAGAATAGTAACGCCTTTAACTATATAACTATAAGTAATTAGTTATTGCAATTAGATCTTATAACAACTAACATCCACGCCGCAACTGCAAATGGTAATTGTTTTTATTAAGGATTAATAATATGAAACTCTCTACTCTCTCTTTATCCATTCTTGCAACGTTCTGCGGCTGGAATACATATGCTGAAGCACCTTCGTCGACCAATTCCGATATTGAAAAAATTGAGGTATTGGGACATAAATTAGCAACATTGAACCATGATGTTGCCGCGTCAGTTTCTGCACTAACGGAAGAACAAATAGCACGGCAACAAGCGTCAGATCTAAACCAATTACTCAAGACTCTCCCCAATGTTGAACTATTTGGTAGCGTGACTCCGCTCTCTGGACAACCCGCCATTCGAGGACTGTACGGTGAACGAATACACATCTCTGTAGACAATGTGAAGCGCAAGATTGATTCCGACGGCAGCCAAAATATCGCGCAAATTAATTCTTTGGGAATAAACCCAGATCAATTGAAGCAAGTGCAAGTATTACGAGGTGCCGATTCTTTAACCGTTGGCTCTGGGGCAATCGGGGGAAGTATACGTCTGGTTACCAAGAACGCTGCTGATTATCTAAATGATCAGCATGGCTTTGGCGGCAAAGCTTCGGTCACCCATTTATCTGTGTCGGATGCCAACGATATTAACGTTAGTCTATTTCACCTAAATGATCAGAGTGATACCGTCCTGTCTATTGGCCAAGTGGAGTTTAACGATATTGATGTAGTGGCAGACACCAAAGCCTCAGAAGATGATAGTATCCAGCAGATCAGTAAAATAAAGAATCAGTCAAAACGTCAAAACCTCGCGCTTAAAAATACATGGTACATCGATGAATACCATACTTTGAGCAGTAAAATTGATTACAGTAAAACCGAGTCAATCGATCAGCCGTATGCCCAGCGCATCGATTTAGCATTGGCCTATCCTACGCTTGCTGAAGATTACAAAAATGACTATTTGGAAGGAATGCTCAACTATACATATCAAGGAGCTAGCGAGCTGATCGACTTGGATGTACAAGCATTCTATTCGCGCAAAACCTATGATGAAATCACCAAAGGTTATATTGAACGCGGCAGCAACAAAATTAACTATGATGGTGAAAAAAATGGAGAAAGTACGCGTAAAGGCCTGAGAGTTGCTAACTTGGCTACCTTCAACGGCAAGATAAAGCACAAATTAGCCATTGAAGCGCAGTACGAGTCCGAAAGCTTCGATCAACAACAATGGGACGAAAACCCTACTGATAAATCAACTTACTATGGCGATAGCGATGCCTCGAATTGGTCTATTTCTGTTATCGATCAAAGTCAGTTTTTAAATGAGAGATTACTCCTGACAGGTGGTGTGAGATTCGATAAATACACCCGTTCAAGTAATCACTTTGTCACCTATTCCGATAATGATGATTCTGAGCTCTCTAGCGAGTTGGGAGTAACTTTTAAAGTCGCGGATTATCTTAATTTTTATGCTAAAGCCGCAGAGGCATTCCGAGCCCCTTCGCTCCAAGAGTTGTACAAAAAAGACGAATGGAGATGTCATATTGGTGGAAAAATTTGCTTTAGCGAACCGCAACCAGATTTAAAAGCCGAAGACTCTCAAAGCTACGAAGTTGGTTTTGGTTTGAGCTGGCAGGACTTATCCTTCGCGGATAATTTCAGCGTAAAAGCCATGTACTTCGATAGTGAGATAAATAATTACATCGACAATGTACCTTTTATGTATTACATCGATGAAAGCGGCAATAAGCAACTCGGCTCACCCGGTCCTAAGCCCAGCAATGGTGTGCCTGTCGCCACACATCGTGACTACAGTGCAAAAAATATTGGTAAGTTATTCAGTCATGGTATTGAAATTGAAGCACAGTATTCATTCAAAAAATTAGATATCTACCTTGGGTACGCCTCTATGAATATGGATGTCGTCGGTGTACCTAGTTTCTTTTTAGGCACTATTGACTATACGCGCCAACCATATTCTGAAGCACCAGCAGATAAGCTTACTTGGAATACCAATTATCAATTGAATAGTAATTTAAATCTGGGTTTTCAATTATTACACTACAGAGCTCAACAGCGCCTTAGCGAAGATCTCATCACACGCGGATACGGTACCGGTACCTATACTATCTACAACCTCAACGTAAAATACCAAGGCGAGGGAGTATTATCAGGTTTCTCTGCCCGACTTGGTGTAGACAACCTAACGGATAAGCGTTATTTGCGCGCGCCAGCAAGTGAAGCGAACGACCCCGCAGAGCTTGGAAGAAACATTAAAGCAACAGTGAGCTACCAATTTTGACAAAGCAAATGTGGTTTTAGAACAAAAATGCCGACTTTACGTCGGCATTTTTAACATCATTTTAGTTTTTGCTAGTTATACCAATTGAATTAATTCTCTAATCAATTTGAAGGGTGAAATAGCATATTAGCTTCGTTAAAAATTTCTCATTTAGAACAACTAAATAGCAAAATTTTTGCCTTGCCTATATGGATATAGGTACCTTAGCGGTAGCAGGACGCGAGAGCGGTGCTACTAAAGCTATTTCCCCGCTTCAAGATAGATCATTTACTTAATACAACTGGTATTATAGTTTTTTCAGCTTCATATCTGTGCCAAATACAAGACCATGGTCTGCCACATCCATACTAAACTCAAATACCATATTCTGCTGTAAGAAAGCATCAATACCTTCAGGCATTGGTTGACCAGTTGCTTTTGCCGCTTCTAATAATGGAGCTACGAAAGCCTGCATATCCATGCTGAAATGCGTCATGCCATTACTTTCTAGCACTTGGCTTGCCATTTTCTCAGCAATAACAGTCGCCTTTTCACCCGTATATAACACTAAGTGATCGCCTTTAACCGCCAGCTTAATATCCATGTCTAATGGCTGTGGAGACGGAATATATTGGTTAATTGAAACCGGTGTACCATCTTCTGGGATTTGAATTTGCCCCAGCATAGGTGCCAGGCCTTTTACCGTATTAACGAGTACTAACGGGTCTTCAGCAGACAATGTAACTAGAGCATCAAACGTTTTAGGTTCCGGCGTGCCTTGGTCGTTTGGCTCCATAACAAGATCGAAAACCGATGCACTCACGCCTTTAACCGAGTTTGCCATGCCTGTCATCATCGCAATAGCCATTGGGCTATTTTGTTTCGCTTGCTGCTGTAGTGCAACGAGTTCAGAACACTTGAATTCAGCTTTAGTAAAGCGGCCCCAAAGGGTGTTTACAAGCGGCGCAACTTTTGCGACATCAACACCATAGCCAAACCCTAGTACTTTCTCTTCGCCGTTGGTGACATGCGCAGGAATAAAACCACGGATCGACCCAAGTGCTTTCATCAGTTCAGCATCTTGACCCACCACCACAGTATCAACTTCAAAGTCGATTGCGGAATTAGTAAATTGGATATTCTTGGTGCCCAGCACAGTTGCAGGCCACAAATTCGCGATTTCACTGTAGTCCGCCTGACACTCAGGGGCACGTACCGCTGCTAGTTTCTCAGTCCCACCGCCTAGCTGCAAGATGTTATCTAGCATACGAGTAAAATCAGACTGCTTATTTGCGGTTATACCATCGACGATAGCCACATGGTTCAAAAATGCAATTGACGAACCATCAAAGCCAAACTGCGTATTATATTGCTCAAGCTTGCCAGATTGTGCCAATGACTGAGCTGGTTTGGCGATACCCAAAGCAACTTTTAGATCTGCTTCGGTATTAATTGGCGTGTTAAATGTCGTCGTAACCCATTGACCCTGCACGGAAGTGATAAGCTCAATTTTAGCTTCTGGCGCGAACTCAAGCTGATAACGCGTTAACGCGACGCCATCTAGCGTATCTTCTTGATATGTGATTTCGGCATCTTTTGCAGCCATTTTTATCGTACGTTGAAAAGCCTCAGGATCCGCCAGTTCATAGCGCAATGTAGGCAGTAAACCAACTGTGTAGAATACACTTCTAACTGTCTCACCCATGCCTAAGATAGCTTTCATTTGTTCAGGTGAAGTCAAAGCTAAGTTGTATTGCTCTAGTAGCGTTGCTACAAAGTCCAAGTGCTTATCATTTTCTTTTCTAAGCAACCCAGTTATCTCTTCGATATTTTGAACCTGTCTAAGCTCTTTAGGCATGAAAGACAAATATTTTTGTTGCTCAAAAGGCGTTAATTGCCCCCAAAATACCGCGGTATCAGCCGGAACATATTCCAGTTGTTCCATCGCGATGCTTGAAGAAGATGATGATTGAGTGGTTACATAAGCACCAACGGCAATAGCCACAGCACCTAAGCCAACGAGAAGTTTTGTATTCATAAAGTGATCCTTGTTATCACCACGGAACATAGCCAAACACGTGGTAAATTTATTCTTCCCTACGAACCGCAACGATTGCGCGCGTCAGAGGTCGTTGCATCAAAACACCTAAGTGTCCAAAAATGCAGCGCTATTGTACCTTGATTATTGTCTCAATTCCATTAATTGTGCGCGGTTAAGTTACTCTCAATATTCGGTCAGTTTAAAAGTGAGCTTGATCGTTACATCAATAACCACCAAGCTCTCATTTACAGGATTATTGACTTTCTGCTTGTAGATTCACTCCTGAAAAAGCAGCGTAACCATAGAGCCCAATATGCCAAGTTCCCGCATTTGGATTGGTGATTGTGCACGTTTCATTATTGCCATTTTCATAAGGCCGACATTCGTAGGTATTACTATTTGGTTGTTGACCAAAACGCAGATATAAATCAGCATCTCCAGTACCACCCGATGCCTTTACTTGCAGGCTCTGTGTTCCCTGTGCCACGTCAAAAGTATAATACTGCCACTGACCTTTACTGGCGGATTGATCCAACCATCGCTGGCTATTACCTTGATCTGGAGGAGTGTCAGTATAAACCGTAGCCGTTAGCGCAACGCCCGAATAACGCTCATAGCCATCAAGCATGACATAGTATCGGCCTGTTTGTACTGGAGTAATCGTACAGACTTCATTATTACCTGATTTATAGGGTCGACAATCGTAGTTTTGTGTCGTTGGTTCCGCATTAAAGCGCACGTACATATCTACATCACCACTGCCGCCCGCCGTTTCAACTTTTAGCTGTGTTGCTCCTGCTGGCACATCAATGTAATAAAGTGTCTGAGAAGACTTAGCGCCAGTGACATTCGCTTGTGTTTGACCACTGATAAGTTCAATTGCAGCTGGCGGCTCAATAATGGGAGTTTCTATCACAGATAGATTATTGCTTGCTTTGATCAGATTCAGTTCATCACCAATTTCAGCGGCATACCACCATGTCATATTCATAGGTAACGCGAGCGGATCGGCATCTCGCTGCGCTTTAGATAAGGCAGTTGCATTGCTTGAAAACTCAGCAGTTCGAACAGTAAGCTTATCATTTGTCACACTCAACACTTTAAACTGTTGAATACTCGCAAGGTCGATAGTCCAGCTTTTTGGATCATTGGCGCTTCTTGCCGGTGCACCCCAACTTCCCTCACCCACATAAACGGTGCCGCCTTGGGTCGTTGCCGTAAAGCCATTGCTGGTAGGCGTTAGTGCGTAAGTCAGTTTATTGATATGAGTATCGGACTCTACCACTAAGTTCATCGCATTATTATAGAAGTCTTGTGCCCACCAAGTATGTAATATGGTGTTGTCTGACTTGCCTGAATAGTGAGGATACATCGGTTTGTGATACTGAGCGATACGCCACGTTGCGCTGTTAGCCTGAGACTGTAAGTCGCTTTTCAGCCAATTGTTCATCGCTGTGGCATAGCTCGACCAGCCACTATTTTTAAATTGGCTATTTAAGGTATAAACCCTTAAAAGCCCCGCCACGTTAAAAGCACCATAGGTATCTTTTGCTGTACACGCACCATCTTGGTCATAATCTACGCCAAATACTTGGCATAGCGTTTTGTAGTTATCGTCTTCGTGATTGCCATGTGTTGCTACAAATGGATAAATTCGCTTGTATGCAAGGCCATCAATCAAATCATCCGAAAAGGTTAATTGCCAATCTTTTAAGTATTCACGCATTTCAGAAACGGAGTTTGCATTGGTGTAATCGCCACCATGCATAATAAATAGCGGTCGAATTTTAGCGATCAACTCATTGCCTTTACGGCGCGTTGTCCAACCTGTGCGCGTATCACCACCAGCTACAGCAGTGATCCCTGATGCCGTTTGCGGCGCAGTTCTGAACCACAAACGCTGACCGCAACCTTGTGAATCACAAACACGATAATACACCGCACTATTTGGGGTTAAGCCGGTTAATTTCACAAATGAACTTGAGAGGCCCCCATCAAAAGTATGCGTTGCGTTGACCGCTGCGCTTTGCCAGCTCTGTTCATCTGTTGTGCTGCCATATTTAACAATATGATTAGTGCCTGATGTGGGTGTAAATCCTATTGTTGCTGAAGTGCTTGGACTGGTGTCCCACACAAGACGATGGTAGTCACTCGCAGCAAAACTGCTACAAGATAAACCAGCTGCAACCACAAAAGTTGCCATTTGAGTATATTTCATTTCCTTGGTTCCTAGTTTAAAGTAACAGGCTCAGCACGACTTTGAGCCAATGAGAGTGGTGTTGACGGCGTAGCCACCAACATGACGAATGCGGCGTTTGCATAAGGGAGCGAAAGCGTCTTTGCAGATTGAAAATTCACGGCCGTTGCCCCTAACTTTTCACGCTTGAACGACTTGGGTAACGGCACGCCAGCCTCACCACTCCAATAGTCACCATTTTTAATGTGTGGGAAAAAATCACTTGCGATATGGGGTTGTCCGGGACCATTTGGCGTTTGAATTAAAGAGCGCAGCTCATCAGATGTAGGTAAGCGCCACTCGGCACTACCACATAATCTAGCTTGGTTGGTTCTACGGATCAGATCTTGGCTATCGCAGTGGGATGCTTCGAAGTAACAATCACCTTGATCAGCATGACCAAACTGACCGTCATACCAAGAGTAACTCCAATAGCCATCGTGAATAGACTCATCATCTCGTTTTACTTCCCAGAGCAGATTAAGCTTTTTGTCATAGACGCAATGCCAAGGGCCTTGCCATACAGACAAAAACTGCATGTCATTAGTGACTTTAATAAAGCGTGCGTGAGTTGGAATTTCTCGCTCAGAGGCGCTGAATAACAAGTAGCTAATCGCCACAGTGGCAATCGCTAAACTAAGTATTAAACGTGAGGCAACGGTCATAACATATACCTCAATTGGATCGCTCTGTGGTGACGAGTATGCGCGATTTGTGCGTGATCGAATGCGGAGACCCACATGCAAACACCTGAGCGCAGTTCAACATCAAGGGGAGAATGCGTTTGGTGTTTACGTACCAGCTCTAGCGTCCAATAACCATCGCGCCACTCTCCCCTAGCCCTAACATCGGCTCTATCTCCCTCAAAGCGATTTGAACGGTACAACACGGACGGTAACTGTTCGCCAATTTTCGCCATGTCTCGTTGAGGGTTGTAGGTTTCGCTGGCAAACCAATCAAGGACTTTGCGCTCGGTGATATCTGGCGATGGGATTGGCATTCGCTTTGGCGTAACCTCAGTCGGTGAGTACCAGCGCCAGTTCATCACATAAGCACCGCTTTCTTTGCCATCAGGTTGATACCCTGCGGTGTAGCGTCTTTGCCCAAGTGCAACGCTTTGAGGTGGCCCAAAAAAATTATCATCGGCCAAGTACATGTCATTAGTTCTCAGCGCTTTCCAGTGCCATAAGTCTCGTGTGCGGCCGTCCGTACTTGCATGATAGCCCTTGCCGTGCCAATTACGGGGTTTGTCTGCAAGCGGCGCATCGCCGTATTGAACGGTGCCATCACCTCCTAGTTCACAGGTTGTCGATAGCATGATGGCAAACTTATCTTCGTAATAAGTGCGCTCGTCAAAGCGATAAAAGCCATTTTCTTGTACTTGCCAACCGTCCGAGGTTTTTTCCAGCGGCAGATGCTCTAGGCTTTCGGTCGGATCTTGCCAGCGGATCAGAAAGAAGGTTTCATCATGGTTGCTCAACGCTTTTATTTCGACCTCACTACTCCCATCCAAGAAGTTTGCACCACCAAATGTCGTTAACTTAATAGGCTTGGCACGCAACCATTGTGGCTCGTCTCCTTTGCCGTCTATTTCAAGGTGGCTTTGCGTTGATAGCGGCGCAACTTCTAACCGTAAATGCTGTTCTGCAACGATAAGGCGTATACCAAGGCCACAAAAATACACCAGAGCAATACTGCAACAGAGTAAAATAAGCGCATTTCGGGGCACTAATACACTTAGTACTTGCTTACCCTTAAACACGGTGTGCTTTATGCCATGTAACACCAAATACAAAAAAATGCCTGTCGCTGATAACCCATGAATGACTAAACTTAGACTCTCTGGATTGAGCCAAAGTAACCATCCTGTGACTATACTCAGCACGATAACCAGATACCCAAAGTAGTTAACGGCTTTATCAAACTTGCTTGGAGCGCTGTGAAACGGTGCGCGAATAGTTGCCACAGTAAAAGCAATCGCAATCAAGGTGAGTAAGCAACCAAATAACACATGCATTGACAGCAACGCACCTTGTGGAAGCAAAGGTGAAAGAAACGCCAGAAAGTCATGATTTATAATGCCCAAGCGAGGGCCTGTCAGTAACCCAACCAAGATAACTATTACCGCCATAACATGAAAAATGGCAAAACTACTTCGACGCACAACCGCTCCCAAAACAAATAAAGTAAACTTAGTGTAAACAAATAAATTTACATAAATATTTCATGTTTGGAAAGATGAGACTTTCTCATCTTGGTAATGAAAGGCACATGTAATGTCGTGTAACTTGATTGTTAATAGCTTTGTACTAAGGTAGTTGATACTTCCACCGTCACGGACAGTTCAACATGAACAATAGACTAGTAATAAAATATGTAAGTACGGCAGTGGCTTGCACACTGTTTCTCGCAAGTTGTAGCTCACCAAGTAAAAAACCTTCAGTGCCCAAAGAAACGCTCGACCAAGTCGCAGAATCTGGTCAAGTGCCTGAGCGAGTTTGGCTCAATCAAGGATGGTCAGATAAACTTCGGCAAGACTTTTGGTTCACAGGTCAAGGGTCACAAATCATTCCCTATACTTGGTTTACTTGGTTAGAGCAACCCAACAGTAAAAAGCTCTTTCGCGATAGCGAACATATGGAAATGCTGCGCTATCTACCCAGTAAAACCGCCGCCAATAACCCTTCAGGTTTGCCCATCGGCTTTGCCGTGCATAACAATCAAACCACGGGACAAGCTTGGGTCGGGATGACCTGCGCCGCATGCCACACCAACCAAATTGATTATAATGGTACAAAAATTTTGGTAGAGGGTGCGCCCACCCTCGCCAACTTTGTACTCTTCTTTAGCCGCCTAAATGCCGCATTAGAAGCGACCCTCAACGATAATCAAAAGTTTAGCCGTTTCGCGATGCGGGTATTAAAAGAAGGAGCATCGCAAGAGTTGATTGATGATTTACGAGAGGATCTCAAGCACGTGGCGCTTGCAACCGCCGAGCGACAAACCGTTAATGACTTGCCCGAAGATTATCCAGACGATTTTACCAGCTATGCTCGACTTGACGCGTTTGGCAATATACAAAACGCCGGCACGGCATTTGCGCTTGACGACCTTAACAATAAAAATGCGCCCACCGCGCCCGTCTCCTATCCATTTTTATGGGGTACACACCAGTCCAATGTAGTGCAGTGGAATGCCTCAGCACCAAACGTACCTGTAATTGGGCCTCTGGTTAGGAACATAGGTGAAGTGGTGGGTGTATTTGGTTCGTTATCCATTGAAGAAGCACCGGTTTGGCAGCGTGTTTGGGGGAAACATGCGCGTTACAGCTCAACCGTTGACTTGCAAGGATTAGGACAATTAGAAGCGTGGGTAAAAACGCTACTTCCTCCCGCTTGGCCGGAACAATACTTTCCGGGAATTGACACTAACAAAGCGGCACAAGGAAAAATGTTATTCCAAGCAAACTGTGCTAGCTGTCATCAATTAATTGACCAAAAAAATCTACTTAAAGATTACGAAGCAGTCAAAGTGCCAGTAAAAGAGATAGGTACCGATCCTACTATGTCTAATAACGCCAGCTGCCATATGGCAAAGACCTTATTTTTAGAAGGTACTAAGACAGACATTCTTATTGGCGACAAATTCCAAGCGATAGATAGCGCTATTGATATCCCAGTAAATGGCGTTGTGGGTTTGGTGTTAAAAGACCCTATCAAAGCAATCGAAGCAGGCCTAATAGCAGAACGCACCGGGCCAGATGGTAAGAAAACCACTGTGAAAAAATCCATTGAAGAGCGCCTTAAAGTCTACCTAGAAAATAGACACAAATTGAGTCCGAACACTAATGAAGATTGTGTGGATGGTTTCTACGACGCGGGTGTCTACAAAGCAAGGCCGTTAAACGGAATTTGGGCAACCGCGCCTTATTTACATAATGGCTCAGTGCCAAACCTATGGTCACTATTACAATCACCAGAGTCGCGCCCGGATACCTTCTGGGTTGGTAGTCGCGAATTCGACCCTATCAACGTTGGCTATGTTACTCATCAAGGCATGAACGAGTTCAAAGTGAACAAAGCCAATGGTGAGGTTATGCCGGGCAACGATAACAGCGGTCACGTTTACGGCACTACCTTGAGTGACAATGAAAAGTGGCAAATCGTTGAGTTTTTGAAAACGCTATAAACGCTATTTAGCGCTAAAAACAAAGGGCCGAATACAGGCCCTTTGACTTATAACCGAAAACGTTATTTAAAATGACTCGTGCAACACCACCAGCGCACTTAACTTGCTTGCGCCAAACGTCATCATTTTTTCAAAATCCGACCTTGCGATGGGAACTTGCTGGCAGTCGATAGGATTTTGGTCGTCCTCGACATCAGGGTCATTAAGATATAAACACAATTCATCCAAGCCCGTAATAAGCACCCAATGCGGCGCTTTTTTACCGTTTAGCCGATAAGTGCTGATCAAAGCCAATACCGCACTACCCTGTAACAACCATTGTTCAACCTGTTCAAGCTTTACATCGGCTTGATGAATAGCAATATCACGATATTC
This sequence comes from Pseudoalteromonas sp. A757, assembly GCF_004103285.1. Classification (NCBI taxonomy): domain Bacteria; kingdom Pseudomonadati; phylum Pseudomonadota; class Gammaproteobacteria; order Alteromonadales; family Pseudoalteromonadaceae; genus Pseudoalteromonas; species Pseudoalteromonas sp. A757. The sequence goes on along the minus strand of NZ_QNQN01000054.1, from coordinate 64,689 downwards.
ACACTCTTGACGGAATTGCTCATGAACTAAGGTCATCACCTGTTTTTTCTGCGCGCTTCTCACGCCATCTAAAAATAGTGGGCCCGCCGTATTCACCATCACCTCTGCCGCAAAACCACGGCGCTCCGCAGCCAATGCCAAACCAAATGGGTGACAGCCGCCGTGACCTGCAGTCATAAAGATGGTGGTCGCTTCACGCCATATTTCAAGCTCTAAGGCCTGATCGCCCATACAGCCTGGATCTATACTCGCCATTGCCATCATCAGTGACGCCGGTCCGCAAGTAAAGTCTGTCGTTTGCTGATACCAAGGTGCCTGATGCAACACCGCCTTTTGCGACAGCTTACGCACACATTTTTGCATTCTTAGCGCGTCATCATGATCCGCGTAATAGTTTTGATACTCGCCAAATACACGATAACCCATGCGTTTATATAAGCCGATGGCCGCGTCATTACGTTTAGCCACCTCTAAACGCATATATAACCAGCCCATTTCACCCGCTCTGGCCTCAAGCTCTGACATCAGTTGACGCGCGATCCCTTTACCTTGATGATGAGGCGATACCGCCAATGAATAAAGCCTTGCCAGCCGCGTTCCTTGGTGCAACCAAAGCAATCCATAGCCCACAAGTTCCCCTGCTAACTTTGCAGTAAGCAGCAGACTATGTTCAAAACTGATGTAATGCTTGAGTTGGCGACGACTCAGTCTATCCGCACTGAAGCAGCTTTGCTCCAGCACATTCAGTGAATTCAAATCCTGCAGTGTCGCCTTTTCAAGCACCAACGCGGCTTGCAACATTACTTTTTACCTCTCGCTTCAAGACGCCTTGAAAATTCAGACATCACCTGCATGTACAGCTCGTCACCGAGATATTTGTCTTCAACCCCTTGGTCAATATTCGGGTTGTCGTTTACTTCAAGCACGTAGGCTTTGCCGTTGTGCTCTTTAATATCAATACCATACAAACCATTACCCACAACTGCCGCCGCTTTTAATGCTGCACGTAACACCGCCTTTGGCACTTCAAACGTTGGTAACGTGTCAAACCCACCCGAGAAATTACGTTTTGACTCGTGGTTATAGATTTGCCAATGGTTACGTGCCATATGGTAACGGCATGCATAAATTGCACGGCCATTTAACACCCCAATACGCCAGTCGTAATCTGTGTATAAGTAAGCTTGCGCCAACACAATCGCAGAGACGCTCATCAGCTCTTGTAAACGCTCGCCAAGTTCTTCTTTGGTTTTTACCTTAAATACGCCTTTTGAGAACGAACTCTCAGGCATTTTAAGCACCATAGGTAGCGATAACTCAGCAATGAGTTTATCGATTACTTGTTCATTACACTGGCTCACAAATCGCGTTTCTAAACTTGGCACCTTCTTGTAATTAAAGGCATCATGTAAAAACACCTTATTACAACAGCGTAGGATCGAGCTTGGGTCATCAATTACCACTAAATCTTTTTGCTCTGCTTCTTGCGCAAGGCGATAAGTATGGTGATCAATCGCTGTGGTTTCACGAATAAATAGCCCATCGTATTGGCCTAAGTTGTATAACTCAGCCGCTTCTAATGGATGTACTTTAATGCCAAGCTTTTCACCCGCTTTTACAAAACGGCTGATCGCCCCTTTATTACTTGGCGGCAACTTTTCATCGTGGTCCACCAACATCGCAATATCCCAGCGATACTTTTTGTGGCTCTTACGTTTGTTCCACTGAGTGGCATGCACATGACCTAATACTTGAGTACAAAACTCAAGCTGCGCCACCTGCAGAGTCGAAAAGTCGCGACGCTGCACCTGCACGCGCACGCCTTTGTCTTGCTGCTGTAATGTCACTTTTAGTAAAGGCGCTGGAAATTGCTGAAATAAATACGCCGCCAACTTACTAAACTCAGGCTGTTGGGTTTCGCCCATACAAATGATCAACTCAGCGTCATCGGTAATCGCGATCCCACGCTTATCAAACCAAGCTTGCGATAAAAACAACACATTATCGCCATCACGTAAACCGTTAATAACTTTTAGACTCGGAAGTACTTGGTGATTACGCGCTTCAGCAAGTAAAGAGCAGTAATAACCTTGACTTAAATAACGATCACAGTCACATAAATTAATCACTCGAAGTTTTGATTCACCGAGCTTTGGGTACTCTTGCAAATACGTTTCAAACGTCACTACGTTATTTGCCAAAGGCAGTACATCTGCATTTTGATCAACAACGAATAGAGTAGATAGCATCTAAATAATCCTTAGGTGGCGATGCGTTGGCACATCATTACATGATGGTTTAGGCACCCCACGATTTAACATAGGGTTAGTGGGCAAATTCAAGGGCCCACATTAAAGTGGAGTAGTTGTAATCTTAAATATAGCACTTAGCAATTGAGTAATTTTGATTCTCAAGATAAATCTTTTTTGCTGTCGAAAACTCAAAGAAAGGACTTAAATTTCATACAGTTAAAAGTTTAAAAGGTTCAATAAATAAGATTAATGCTAACGATTAAGAAAAATTGCATTATCAGTAAAGTTTACAATACTTAATTGATTAAAAATAAAACAACAGGATTTCCTCATGCAAAGGAAAGCAAACCTTCTGGCCCGACTTCGTATCGCATATGAAACAACTAAAAAAGAACTACTAATATTTTTATTGTTGCTTGCAGTCGTTGTTGACATGCTGCCAACTGAATTATTTTTTAGGGTTGAAGTAGCTAACACTATCAAAACAGGGTTGATGTTACCTATTGCATTTATCTTGCTGGAGCTTTTGTTCAAAATATACGATGCCGTTTTGCACAATCGTAAAGAGGTAAAAATCATTAAATCCAATGACCTGTTAGGAGACATTGGTCGACTATGTGAATCAGAACGAGAAATAAACATTAAATATATCGGTGTCGCAGGAAGACATGGCTGGAGTACTGTAATTGCCAGATTTTTAGATCCAAGCTCAGAGATGTGTCTGTTGAGTAAAAAGCAAATAGTCATAGAGATAGCTTTATTAGCACCTCAACAAGTCGGCTCTATCGATGGTGGTACGGAAAGGTATTCTGTAGTTCAGTCGGTAATAAAGGAAATAGAATTTACCAAACAGAGATTGCTAGCCGAGGGAATGAAGCACGTCACGATCAAAACCTACCTTTATGAACATACTCCTAATTTTCTTGGTTTTTTAGTTAATGACAATTATTTATTCACTTCCTTAACCTATTGGGAATATGTTGGCACCGGAGAGAAGTACCTTAGAGGTGGGGGCACTGATTACATTGTTTATGATAAGAACGATGGATTCGGAGGAGCTTATTACCTCAAACGTTTTGAAAGCTGGTTTTGTCATTGCATAGAAAGTACGCATCAAGAGTCATATTGCTCTGAAGAAGCAAAGCATAAAGAGGACTAGCGGTTTAACATGATAAAGGAGAACAGCCAACTGTAGCTGACGAGTGCATTGTGTCACCCTCGCGACAGGTTTAGACGCCCGTCCATAAAAATACAGGCTTACCCTAAAGAAAAAGAAACCATACAGATACTACAAACAGTTAAGTCAGCCTCACCTTCCACCTCTGGAGAAACAAGTGACACCTATCACTATGTGTATTCCAACAAGCAACTGTTAACACAAACCGCGTGTCTCATAAATACTAAAGTGTTAGGCTACAAACAGTACCCGCAATATGGACGTGAATATGGCCAACCTTAATACCGTAGAAATAAAGTCTTTTGTTCCAGCTAAAGACTTTGAATGCTCTAAACGCTTTTATCAGCTAATTGGCTTTGAAATGGCTTTTGAAGCTGGAGATATCGCATATTTTAACTCTGGCTCTTGCTCTTTTTTGCTCCAAGATTTCTATGAGCCATTGCACAGCCACAACTTTATGATGCACCTTTTAGTCGAAGATGCCCAAAGCTGGTATGAACATGTTTTAAAACTCGAGCTGGACAAAGCGTTTGGCGTAAAGGTAACTGAGCTTGTCGAGCAGCCGTGGGGAATGCTCGAATTTTGTATTACTGACCCAAGTGGCGTGCTGTGGCGCATCGCCGAGAATCAGTAACTGAACAAAAAGATTGTGGCGTCAATAACTGACTTTATGCTTTGCCGATTTCCAAATTAATCGAATTGGATATGGACAGATAGCACCATTCACTACGTTTATCACGATAGGGAATCGATGATACTCAATACATATTTGCACCGAAGCTGGGAATTTGACTAACAAACCAAACCTTACCTACCTTCGGTTCTTCACTTTAGCTTTGACGGTGGCTTCCCATACCATTTTATACAAACTTTATTCAGCGCACTTTGCTCTGTAAAACCGAGTGCATCGACAATATCGAGCAATTTGGTGTTGCCGATAAGTTGTTCAAATCGATGCTTTCGCTCTTGGTCAAGTAAGGTTCTAAAGCTGGTGTGTTGTATTTTTAGCTTACGCTGCATCGAACGCACACTCATGTTTAATGCCTTAGCAATACTTGCTTGGTTGACTCCAGCCAGTGAGTGCTTTGCCGCTAGTAAATTGGCAACACGCGCTTGTAAGTCATGATTATCACAGAGCGCTGATACGCTTTTTGCAACCACTTGCTCAATATGTTCGTGCATTAGGCTGTCGACGGTAGCGACTGGCATGGTAAGAAAATCTAACGGAAACGACAGTGCATTTTCAGGGCAATTTTGTGATACGGGGCAGCCAAACCAAGTTTGCAAACGCTGTAATTCTAGGTCACACACGCTAAAGCTAAGCTGGAGTTGGTTAGGCGATAAAGTTGAACGCAAAAGCTGCCGTGCAGCGCTCACCCAAGCGGTCATATTACGCAAAATGGCTTGCTTACCCAGCGGGGTTTTTGGTTGCCAAGTTAACTTGGCATTGTCGCTATCACTTGCGAATACAGCGAGACCAATATCGGCGACAATGGCGTCGTAATGCAATAAGGAGGTAATAGCTTGCTGTAAGTCTTTACTGGTTTCGACCAAATAACCAAGCGCCCCATAATCATGCAGCTGAATGGCTTTACCCTGTTCAAAACCAATTAAGGGATCGCCGCTCAGCTCCTGTCCTACCTCAAGCAATCGCTCATACTCAACGAGTGCTACACGTTCAGGGCGTGACGCTACTAGCTCAGCAAACTCGCCTCGCAGCCTCTTGTCATCGGTAAAACGGTCATGGAGATATACCCACGCACTATAAAAATATACAAACGAAGTGGAGTGCATTGCAGTTCCTTTTGTCGTATTTGGACAAATTGTTGGCGCAGTTTGGCAGGATTGTCAATGGCTAACCCGTTACCCTTGTGCATATAAAGTACCAAAGCTTTGGCTAAAGAAGGAGCTGTATATGGTTGATGTATCGCTAATTTTACTGGCACTCAGTCCCATCTTTTTACTTTGTGTTGCTTGGGAGTATATCAAGCACCACGAACACTATGATTGGCGAGACTCCATACTCAATGCCTTACTCGCCTTGCTCCATCAAGGCAGCGACGCGCTGGCTTTGCTTGTACTGATGCCGCTCTTTTACTGGCTTCATCAATTTGCCTTATTCACAATCGAATTAAATCTCCTCACTTTGCTTTTTGGGTTTATCTTGCAAGATTTCTTGTATTACTGGTTTCACCGGGCATCACATTGTATTCACTGGCTTTGGAGCGCACACGTAGTGCATCACAGTTCGAACAACATGAACTTTACCACCGCATTTCGCCAAAGCTTGCTTTACCCTATTGTCGGTATGTGGCTGTTCTGGCTGCCTATGATACTGCTTGGATTTACCCCGACCTTGGTATTTGCCATCGTCGCAATCAACTTGGCTTTTCAATTTTTTGTCCATACACAAACGGTTAATAGGTTAGGAGTGGTTGAGCGGATCTTTAATACGCCTTCCCACCACAGAGTCCATCACGCTAGTAATCCTGACTATATAGATAAAAACTTTGCTGGGGTGCTGATCATTTGGGATAAGCTTTTTGGCACCTTTGTTGAGGAGCGTGAAGACATCACAATTTGTTATGGAATAAGAGGTGCGGCACCAAAGCAGACCCCTTTAGATGTAAACTTTGCTCAGTGGCGTCATATGTTCCACTGCTTTTCACAAGCAAACACCTTAAAGAACAAATGGTTGGCGCTGTTTGGTTACCCAACCCACTTACCCGAAAAGCCTAAGAATACAGCTTCAGTCAAGCCCTAGTGCGTTATTTATACCGCTCGGCCTTTTCTACAAGCGCTTGGCAGTACACTCTTAGTTTATCGCGCAGCACTCTCACGCTTGGGTTGATCATTTGCTTTGACGGGCAGATCAACCACAACGGCTTACATTCAACGCGGTAGTCATTTAATATACTTTGCACCACACCTTGTTCTAGTTGGTCTGCTACATCTATCGCGGAGCGCAATGAAATACCCGCTCCTTGCGCACACCAGCGCTTTACCACATCCGCATCATTACTGGTTCTACGCCCTTTAAGCACCACTTTGTAAGTTTGTTCATTTTTCGTCAGTTTCCACGTATCAAACTTACTGCCTCTGATCAAAAAGAACAGTCCTTGGTGCTCGCTTAATTCCTCATGATCCTTTGGCGTGCCTTGTTTTTCTAAGTATTCCGTAGAGGCACAAAGCAGCAATGGCACATCGCAAATTTTAAAGCCGTAGAAGCTACTGTCTTCAGGCGCGCCATAGCGCAGCGCGATATCAACGCCGTCACGATAAAAGTCGAGATTGTGATCATTAAGAATAAGCTTCAAGGCAAGTTTGGGGTATTCATCAAGTAATTCGTCTAGCCAAGGTAGGAGAATATTACGGCCAAAATCTGACGGTGCGGTTAATCTTAGCTCACCGTCAATTTCGTTGTCGTTATCAAGCACCTGTTTTTTGCCATTATCCAAAAGCGCAAGTGCCTGCTCGCAAATTGGCAAGTAAGTTTCACCTTGCTTTGATAGCCTTAAGCTACGCGTAGAACGCACAAAAAGTTGAAAGCCAAGGTGCTTTTCCACTCGCTTTATCGCGGCGCTCGCTGTAGCAACCTGCATATCTAACTGTGCAGCCGCCGCACTAATATTGCCAAGCTGAGCCGTTTTCATTACGACGATTAAATCTTGTGTATTCATTTTCAAAAAATTTTTGAAACTATTTAACTCATTATCATCTTTTTATTGATTATGTAAATCCATATTATGTCTTTAAAGCAATTTTAGGAGTCTGATATGTACACATTACGCGATGCAATTAACAATCGTTATTCCACAAAAGCCTTTGATCCTAATAAAAAAATTAGTGATTCAGATATTGACTTACTCAAGCAGGCGCTAAGACTAAGCCCGTCTAGTACCAACGTTCAGCCATGGCATTTTGTCATCGCAAGTACTGAGGCAGGCAAAACTCAAGTGGCTAAAAGCACACAAGAGAATTACAAATTTAATGAAGCAAAAGTACTTAACGCGTCACATGTTGTTGTATTTGCTGCAAAACAAAATATAGATGATACGCATTTAGATAAAGTGCTTGCCAAAGAAAGTGCCGATGGCCGATTTGAAAAAGGCTCTGAGATTGAGGCACAAATGAATAATGGCCGTCGCTATTTTGTCGGCTTAAATCAAACCAGCGATGAAGCAATCAAAGCATGGACTGGCAAACAGGTTTACTTAAATCTTGGGCAATTTTTGCTAAGCACTGCATTACTAGGTATAGATTCTGTGCCAATTGAGGGATTTGACGCCGATATTCTCAGCAATGAGCTTGGGTTAACTGAGCAAGGCTTTGACGCTCTTGCTATTGTCGCATTGGGCTATCGAGACGAAGGTGATTTTAATGCTAAATTACCTAAATCTCGCCTCGCAATCGAAGACATCATTAGCGAAATCTAAGACCCAGTTTGGCACTGATAATGGCTAGCTAGATAACGTCAGTGCCACTCCAACTTCGGTTGGAATACCATTTCAAACATCACAATGTAAACCAATGTGAATGAAACAATAAATTCACAACTACCCTCTCCTCAGTTTTGTACTAAATTTATCCATATTTTTCAATAACATTACATTTATTTGAAATTATTGGTAATTTTCAAATGTAAATTTTTTAGCTCTGTTGTGAAAATTCTGCTTGAAACATCGAATATATTATTGTTAATTAAAAGTGAAGATTGAATTCATCTTTAAAAATAACGAAATGACAACAAGTAAACTCAGTCCTCACTACTGGTTTTGTACCTGCCAGCCGAGAGACTGTAGCAACCTCAACAGGAAGAAATAATGAAGCTACTATCACGCACACTATCAACAGGGTTACTCGCGGCAGCCGTAACCGCATCACTGAATGCTCAAGCAATGAATAAAGACCTAGCGGTAAGTGTTGATGTCGACACAAAAAGCAACGGCGATGTTATTGCGACACTAAATATCACCAATCAGGGTAAAGGTAATCAGAAAATTCTAAGCTGGTATACAGATCTTGAAGAAGAGCATATTTTCAAAATTACGCGTGATGGTAAAGAAGTTAATTTCTTTGGTCCTCACTACAAACGCCCGGCTCCTACTGAAGCTGACTTTATTAAGTTAAAGTCTGGCGAAACACTCACTAAATCATTTGAGCTTTCGGGCCTTTATGATCTTAGCCAGCCAGGTAACTACGAAATTAGTTATGATGTTGAGTCATTTGACCTTTTCGGTAAAAAAGAAATGCCACGTATGGCTGCCAGAACGATGGGGCAGCAATCAATGATGCGTGCCGATGTAGCAGAGCTCAGCTCAAACTCGGTAAACCTGTGGCTTGAAGGCGTTGCGATGACGAAAGGCAATGTTCAAATCAATGCAAAACCAAGCGCCCGCGCTGCTGACTGCACTGATGGCACTTGTTTTACAGGCCGTTGTAGTAACAGTGAAAAAACCAGTATTTTGTCAGCACTAAATGCTGCAGATCAGATCACTAATGACTCTGTTGCCTACCTAAATAGCCACTCAGCAAGCAACCCGTCTACGCGTTATCAAACTTGGTTTGGTGCAGCGACAAGCAGCCGTTATGCAACCGTGAAATCCAACTTCAATGCAATCAATGATGCAATCGACAACCAAGATCTCACTTTTGACTGTAGTTGTAACAAATCATACTTTGCTTATGTATACCCAAATCAACCATACAAAGTCTATCTATGCCGCGCATTTTGGAGCGCAAATGAGCTGGGTACGGATTCACGTGCAGGCACGATTGTTCACGAGCTAAGTCACTTTAACGCCGTGGCGGGTACAGATGACATCGTTTATGGTCAATCTGGCGCGAAAAACTTGGCAATTTCTAACCCAAGTCAAGCAATTCAAAATGCTGACAGCCATGAATACTTTGCGGAAAATACCCCATATCAAAACTAATCTCGACTAAATATCCCTGAACGAGTATCGGGTTTAGGCAACCGTCCAGACCCGATGCTATTCACAGCGATTTCAGCTAACATGAAATATACTTCTTGAATTCACCTATTTGCTGAGGAATTTCATGACTTGGGTTATCGTCGCGCTGTGTGGTTTTATCCTACTTGCTACGTTATTGCCACTTGCTAAACATCCGCACTGGAGTGTTAGAGCAATGGAGTTCCCGCGACTTCAGCTCGTTGTTATTACTGCATTTACGCTACTGCTGTCCATTTTCTACCTTAATCTTCAAAGCGTAGCCGCGCTTGCTGTCATTTCTTTATTAGCCTGTTTAAGTTTTCAACTGTGGTGGATTTTACCCTACACCCCGCTTTGGCCAGTCGAGGTAAAAAAAGCGACAACCAATACTCACACAATCAGCCTAATCACCGCCAATGTACTGCAAACCAATCGACAGTTTAATCTGCTATTGGAGCAAGTCCGAGTACATCAACCTGATATTTTAGTCACGTTAGAGAGTGATGAGATATGGGAGCAACAATTAGACTCGTTGTTAGATATACTGCCCTACAGCGTTAAATGCCCGCAATCAAATTTATATGGCATGCATGTTTATTCTCGCTACCCGCTAGACGAGGCAAAATGTGAATATATCGTTGAAGAAGGTGTACCTTCGATTCATGCAAAACTCAAGATCGCTCCCCATATCATGATCCAAGCCCATTTTTTGCACCCAGCACCGCCAAGCCCCACCGAAAACGAAACGGCCATTGAGCGAGACGCAGAATTGGTGGTTGTCGCCAAACGCGTCATAAATGAGCCTTTGCCTACCATAGTCACTGGCGATCTCAATGATGTTGCTTGGTCTCCAACCACGAGATTATTTAGGAAAATAAGTGGGCTTCTTGATCCACGAGTTGGCCGAGGCATGTTTAACACGTTTCATGCACAGTACCCGTTTACACGCTGGCCGCTGGATCATTTGTTTTCGAGTCACCACTTCACAGTAATCGATATTAAAAGGCTAGACAACATAGGGTCGGATCACTTTGCGCTTTATGCAAAACTCGCTTATCAACCGGTCAAAAATGAAGATGAAGCAGGACTTGAGCTGAAAAAGAAAGATATACATCGCAGCAAAGAAATTATTGAAAATGCCGTGGCAAAACCGAATTGCAAATTATGATCGTGAGTTTAAGTACAGTAAGTGTGAACGAGTGCTAGAAATAGCGGTTTGTAGATAACTTCAGCTTGAAGCCAGCATCGTTCACTGACTTCAAGCCGAAAAGTATATTTACGACTTCAGAGAATTAATCCAAGTCTTGATATCTTCTTCAACAAGCGCCATTGGCCTTGCGCCTTTTAGCAACACTACGTCGTGGAATGCTTTAATATCAAACTTATCACCTAGCTGCTGTTTAGCGTACTCTCTAAGTTCAACTAATTTAAGCATACCTAACTTATAACCAAGCGCTTGACCTGGCCAAGCGATATAACGGTCGATAGCCGATACCACATCACTCATAGCCGTACCAGTTGCATCAGCAAAATAGGTGATCGCTTGGTCGCGTGTCCACTTTTTATAATGCAGGCCCGTATCAACCACCAGTCGAGCAGCACGATATGCCTCAGCTTGCAGGCGACCTAAGTCTCCAAAAGGGTCGTCCTTATACATCCCCATTTCGTAAGCCAATAGCTCTGAATACAGCGCCCAGCCCTCAACATAACCATTAAATGAGGCATTTTGACGCATCAAACCAATTTCTGTTTGCAACATATTAAGCGCAATTTGGAAGTGGTGACCAGGGACCGCCTCATGATACGTTAAGGTTTTCATGCCAAAGCTTGGTACTGCTTTCATGTCTTTTAGGTTGATTGAAAATACCCCAGGACGACTTCCATCAAGCGATGGACCGTTGTAGTAACCACCCGGTGCACCCGCTTCCACGGCTTTTGGTATACGTTTAACTTCAACAGGTTGCGGTGGAATAGTAGAAAAGTAATCTGGCGCTTTTTGTAAAATGCTCCCTATTTCACCACGCAAGAACGATAATAACGCTTCACGACCTTCGTCAGAATCCGCATATAAGAATCTCGACTCTTCATTGAGCTGCTTCATCCGGTCGCCAACAGTGCCTTGTGAATAGCCGTTTTGCTTGAGGATTTCGTCCATACGCTTTGAAATACGCTCCACCTCAGCAAGGCCAATTTGGTGGATCTCTTCCGCGCTCATATCAGAGTCCGCCAAATAGGTGATCTCATGCTGGTAGAAAGCTTCGCCATTTGGTTGGGCCCAAATACCGACATTTTCAGGCGCTTTACTCTCTAGAGCGTGCATAATCGCAGACACATTTTTAAATTCAGGATAAAGCTTTTGCTCAACAATTTGCGTTGCCTGTGCAACATAATCAGCGGCGGCTTTATCCGTAATACCGTCAAGATCTGCAAGTTTATCTTTAAACGATGCAACCAAAGGGTGTTCTGCACCATTTGGCGCCGTGAAGTTATCTAAATAGCCTAGCGTGTTTGGAAACAGTACTTTTGGTAAAATTACGCCTTTATTGGCATCCGCTTTTACCTTATTTGCAACTTGTTTCGTGACTTCAACAAAGGCATGTAGGCGCGCAACATAGTCTTTTGCATCTTGCTCACTCTCTATTCCATGCTGGTCTTTAAGCACATTTGGAATATCCAGCAATGGGCCGGACAATTGGTTAACAATATATGGCAGGTGTCCGCCCCAAGTATCAATATAACCTGCCGAGAAGCCTTTATCCCCAGCATAATAACGTGCAATAACTTCATTTACTTTAAGGTGCAACAAGTCGTCAGCGTTCGCCACGCCCGATTGTAATTGTTTTAATTTATCTGCGGCTGCGTTCATATCCACCTGAAGCGCCTGCATTCCGACAACAGAGTAATCCGGTAGTCTATTAGCATAGTGACCATATTCACTACTTGATAATTTAAGCGAAGTGGCAAGCGCGGGTTGGTGGTTAATAAATTGCTTGGTGTACTGCTCTACGACTTTGTCGATTTCTGCACGAGAGAGAGTTGGTTCAGTGGTTTTAGCAACAGATATCGTTTCTGTTGTTGGCTTGTCTTGAGCACATCCGCTCAAACCTAGCACGACAGAGAGTGCTACCACGCTTATTTTATTCATTATTACGCCGCTCCATTAGGGTTGTTGTCAAAGCTAAAAATACCAGTGCAGATCTGGTTGCTGATGGAATAGTCATACCAATTTGAAAAAGCAAATGGATATAAGCACTTTATTCAGAAATGAAGTGCTCATGCTATTCTCATAGATGCAACTACAAGTAACATATTTGCGTTTTTGTTACAGCTATAAAAGACGGAAAATTGCGAATTAATTGACTTTTCCCGCACTTTTGCAAACTAATTTGCTTAGCTTTCGAGCACTAGAGATTTTGGCGTGTCGACGCATTCCGGTGGTAACTCAACGATAATACGCTGTACACGACCTGTTGACTTGTCAAACAAAAAGCAAGCGTGTGGCCTTTGCTCCAGCTGTAAACTGATGGTGATACTCAAACTTTTAGGTAAAGCCTGCGCTATCACATCTCTCGACGCTTCTGTAAAGAGTACTGATTCAGGGGTAAATTGATAAAACTGCCCAAACTGTAAATCACAATGCTCACCTTGCTGTAAGTCCTTCCTATATTCATATTGGTAGAGCTTGCATCCACAACCTGGGCCAAAATAATTGGTCGTCAATGCCGTAAAATTATAGTCCCGTGCCTGCGGAACAAAGCAGTGTTGAGAGCCCCGCTTTGGTGTTGGATGCCAAATCTGTGCACATACTTTAAAAAATGGTCGTTTATTTTCATAAAGTACATAAAGATCATCATTGTCCAACATCCCTCGAACGTGGTGCTGGTAGTCACTGCTACTCGCCACTTGTGCCGCGAGAAATTGCTTATTTTGTGATAGTCGATACAACATTTCAGCAAGTAGTCTTAGCGTACTGTCATCCAAGCAGTCTGGACCAGTATATAAGCTAGAAACGCAATTAATAAAATCACTAAAATTAATTGCCCCATGACTATAAAAGTTATCGAATTGGCGTGCCATATTTCTTCCTTGTGTTTGAGCGTTTTAGTCAGACGAATAGTGAGTACGTCAGCTAAAATTCGTATTTTTTAAAACAGAAACTTGCATATATCCGATTGCAAACTGCGCTGCTTTTTTCTTAGTCCCTAATTAAAGCTAATGCAGACTGGGGAGAACGCAACAAATTAATTACAATTTTAGTGACAGCCTAGTTAAGACTATTAATGAGATGAGTCAGAGATGGCAGTTTAGAGTTTATACGCTATACAGAGCGTAAGTGAAGCATGAGTAGATATCATAAAAACTTCATGCAAATTTATGCACTTAACACTACGCGCAACAAAGACTGAGCCGAGCGCAATATTTATATTAATTTTTCATCGTTTCGAATGACATTAATCAGCAAAACAAGATAAATTACGATCCAAACTTACTTAGGTTCGGACTCGGTAATCACCTCGTCTTGGCTAAACATCTCAGCCTGAGTTGCTTGAGATGAGATGCTATGAGCATCAGTTGTTAACGTTAAAATAACAAACAATACTGTCATCACTGCAAATGCAATATTGACCGTTTTCCCTAAAAAGCGTGTTTTTAGCATCACGATTTCTCCTAACATTATCACTACTAAGCTTAGTCGAAATCGTGAGCAAAAAGGTTTAATTCAAACAAAAAAATAATTTACTTAATGCAATTATCGAAACCTACGGGTTTATGTGCTAGCCAACATTCGAGTTAATTGGTTTTAACGTCTTGATAAGCTTGAGTTCCCCATAATGGCACTGTTGATAAGCTATGCTTAAAGCTACCAGAGGTTTCCTTAGTGGTATAGGCTAAGTACATCAAGGTTTGGTTTTTTGCATCAAAGATCCTTCTCACTTTCATTGATTTAAAAAATACACTTTTTGATTTTTTAAATACCACTTCGCCAGAGTCACTTTTATCTATATTCGCTAGCATTGCAGGTGTTATTTCGCTCGTTTGACGACAAGAGATAGAGCTATCGCTTGGGTCCGAAAAACTCAAGTCGTCTTCAACACTCGCCACATGACAGGTCACACCCGTTACAACAGGGTCAACCATAGAGTCCAGCTTTATATCTTTGAGCGTAAATAGACCTAGTGACACATCACCAACTTCACTGTCAGAGCAACCAAGTAACGTACAAGATGCCAACAATGCAAACATCAGCTTTTTCATTGTTTTTCCTTAAGATAATCGACGTACAAAAGAAACATACGGAGTTAATACTCTAAGCTATTTGAAAATTTTCGCAAACCATCTCACTTGAAAAAGAAATAACCATTCAAAAAACAAAATAATTATTCACAAAACAAGAATAAGCATGTTAGCATGCGCCGCAGTTTCAAGGTGGCTAAATTTACCTAAACCATGAACAAAACATGGCAAGTCAATTCACCACCGGTTGTATGAAATTCTTTCTAAACTCGGGACAGAAATGCACCGCCTGCATAGTTACCCACTTCTAAAGATTGAAATTTCGTCATGTTTAATTCTTAATTTGAGGTTTCACCATTCATGAGTAAGCTCCATCCAAGCTTAGTCGCACTAGCAGTTAGTTCGAGTTTTTTTGTTGTTAATCAATCACAAGCTGAAGAAAGTAAGATTCAAGAAAAGTCAATTGAACGAATTCAAGTAACAGCCACTCGGCGCGCCGGCACAGTTCAAGAAGCGCCATTAAACATTACTGCCGTCGATAGCGATGTGATGAGCGACCAAAATATTGGCGACCTTGAAGATGTAGCAAGATGGGTTCCTGGTTTGACAATCACAGAACAAGGTGGCCGTGAGGGCTCACCTATTATTGTTCGTGGCTTGAATACTAATTCGTCGGAACGTGCTTCTGACTCAGGAACAGTGGCAACTTACCTCGGCGAAATTCCAATCAACGTAGATTTGCGACTAACCGATATCGAGCGTGTTGAAGTCTTAATCGGCCCACAAGGTACGCTATACGGTGCAGGTACGCTTGGTGGTGCGATTAGAACCATGCTAAAAGCACCTGTGCTTGATGTCATTGAGGGTAAACTCAGTGGCGACGTATTCAGTATTGATGAAAGTGACAGTAACGGTCATGAAATCGGTGCTGTGTTCAATATGCCTATAGTGATGGATGAGTTGGCCGTTCGTGCGAGCATTAACCGCTATCACAACCCCGGCTTTATGGATTATAGCTATGTGGTTAAGCAAGCTGGCGTTTCAAACCCAGACCCCGACTGGTCCAATGCTGAGAATGTTAAAGCGAATATCAACTCAGTGGCGGATGCAAATGATGAGACCATTACCACCACGCGTGTTTCTCTACGTTGGTTGGTGAGTGAGAATATCGATACCACACTGAACTATTTCCATCAAAAACAAGAAAATGGTGCTAACTCGATTTCACAGTATCAAAGCCTTGGCGCACAACACCCGCTTGCCGACTCTATTAAACCATACGAGTCAGCCTATCGCGTGCTTGAACCTAATGAACAAGAAGACGACCTGCTTAGCCTTGAAATCAACGCCGATTTAGAGTTTGCTGATTTAGTTTCGGCATCCGGTTGGTCAAGCAAAGAACAGCAAGGCCAACGAGATCAAACCGATCTCCTTTATGATATTTGGCCAGGTTACGCGGACTTTCCTAGTTTTACCGCTTTGACTAAAGACACCACAGATCAAGACACGTTTACCCAAGAGATCCGTTTAGTCTCTAAAGGGGATGACGCACTAAATTGGATTGCAGGGGTATATTACAGCAAACAGGAAATTAGCTCGGACGATAGAGAGTACACGCCAGGGCTCACGGAGTTTTGGGGCGACGAAATCAACAATATTGAGCAAGATCTTGAATATATTGCACTGACCAATGCCACCAGCAAAGAGTCAGCATTGTTTGGCGAAATTGGCTATGCATTTTCGGACGATTTTAATATCACAGTGGGCGCTCGTTTCTATCGCTATGATGTTAAAACTGAGTCAGCGGCTGAAACACCGCTCTATTCTGGTGGCCTGCCAAGCCTTGAGCAAATTTCATTTGAACAAGTCAGTGCCAAAGACAATGGTAGTTTGTTTAAGTTTAATGCCAATTACACTTGGCAAGATGGACTGCTGACGTACTTCACTGTCAGTGAAGGATTTAGGTTAGGCGGTGGCAACGGTTTGGAGTCCTGTCCAGAAACACTACCTGAGCAACAGATCATCTGTGCACTGCCGCATGAGCTTAGCTATAAACCAGATACCACCACTAATTATGAGCTGGGATTAAAGTCTACATGGCTGAATAACAAGCTGCATTTTAATGCCGCATTATTCAGTGTTGATTGGGAAGATGCACAGATCTCATCTGTGACGGTAAACGGTCAAGAGATCATTACCTCCAATGCAGGCTCTGCGAACTCTACTGGTATCGAGTTATCAACCCGCGCTATGTTGAACGACCATTGGACGGTGTATGCAACCTATTCTTATGCAAAAGCACAGCTTACTGATGATGCACCTGCCCTGTTTGCGGTATTCAAAGAAGGTGACTACAGCGCTGAAGAAATCGCGCTTTACCAGCCGTATTATGACGGTACTGACGGTGACCGCTTACCTGGCGCCCCAAAACAGCAGTTCTCATTCGGTTTAAGCTACGAGCAGGAAGTGTTCGACGACAAAGTGCTTAACGTTAATTATGGAGTAACCGCTCAGAGTGACGTATACACGAAAGTCGGACTCAAAGCTGACGGAGAGGTATTACCAGGCTTTGCCTTGTCTAACCTCAGTGCGAAGCTTTCAAGCGAGCAATGGGCCGTCACTTTTTATGTCGACAACCTGTTTGACAAATTTGCTTTCACCTCGGTAAGACGCGACAAGTCTTGGGCTGGTGAAGCTAAATTCGCGGCGTTAAACAAAGCCTTGCCTGAGCAGCAGCGTGTGTACGGACACTATGTCACAACACCTCGTACCGTTGGGGTCAAGCTGAACTATCAGTTTGAGTTATAATCAGCAAAAAACTAAAATAGAGAGTGAAGTTACCTTCACTCTCTTTACGTTGCGATGACATCATACAATCAGATCCAAAGCTATATTCAACAGCGTCAATTTCAAGCGGCGCATCACGCATTAGTCGCTCGCATTAATACCAATGCCAACGATCACCACGCGTACGCCTTATTGGCCGAATTGAATATCGCTCTCGGTAACCTCAGCAAAGCACTAAAAATTTACGACAAGTGCCTAAGTTTATTTCCCTGCGTATTTTACTCATTGAGCGCTGCCAAACTTGCGCTTTTTACCCAAGCACCATTAGTGGCAAAGCGTTATATTCTGCATTTGCTAGGTAACACACAGTTGTTGGGATCTGAGCACGATACCCTCGCAAATATCTTACTGAGATTAAATCAATATACTGACGCTGGTTGGCATTTTAGCCATGCCTATACACGCTCACCACACTGTCCTGAAATCGCGCTCAACTATGCAATGCATTTAAAGATGTCTGGTGAATTAGCACAAGCGCGGACGCTGCTTGCCTCTTTAGTGCAAGCAAACCCAAGTAATGCAAAGTGCCAGTTAGCCTACTCAGAGCTTACTCCTGTAGAATCAGCACCGACTCGCATCACTCAATTAGCAACTGAAATAACAGCACAAACTACACCACTTGCATTACAGCGGCTTCACCATGCACTGGCACTCGAATACGAAAAGCAAGAAAATTATCCCAAGGCATGGCAAAGCTTTATTGCCAGTAAGCAAGCGATCAGTGCTGAGATTTCCTATTCACCTAAACAGATGACGGATTACTTTCAAGCACTTAGTAAACTTCTCGACAGACCTATTGAATTTGCACCAGAGCGGTCACTTGCACCAATATTTGTCGTTGGGCTGCCGCGCTCAGGCACCAGTCTGATGGAGCAAATTTTAGCGCAATTGCTGTTACAGCCGCTGGGAGAGACCAGTATATTGCCTCAAGCACTTAGGGTTTGTCATGACTATAACAGCAATATTCAACATATCAGCCGCGCCTATGAAGAGGCTAACGCCATTGGGCAATATCGTCTCTTTAGCTCACAATCCGTTGATGGTGAGCAACGTTTTATAGACAAACAACCATTTCATTTTTTCTTTATCGATTTGCTCGCAAAGGCGTTTCCACGCGCGAAGTTTGTCGTGATGAAGCGAAACAGAACAGATACTTGTATCGCAAACTTCCGTCAACTATATCAAACGAACAGTCCCTTTCATGGCTACTCATACCGGATACAAGATATTCAAGCTATGTATGATGATACTTATACGTTTTTGCAAGATGCTGCACAAAAACATCCGACTCAAATTAAGTTTGTGAATTATGAATCGCTGGTAGAAAAGCCTCAGGCTGTGATGAGAGAAGTCTGTCGATTTCTCGAGTTGGATTGGCAAGACGGCGCACTTCACTTTTATAAGCAGGGTTATTACTCAGCAACAGCCAGCAAAATGCAGATCAGACAGCCATTAAATAACTCCAGTGTGGGTAAATATCGAAATACATACTCCATCTAGGAATATTGCTCCACTTCCGTGATGGTGCTAACGTTAAGCAAAAGGACTACAAAATAATAACGATATGAAGCAACTACTTCCTATTATATTTCTAGCTGCGTTAGCGGCCTGTACGCCATCAGAAATCACCAAAATAGAGCAAGAATTAACCCTTGCTCAACAGCAACGAAATTTAGATGCTCAACTTAACGCGCTCAAGTCGCTCAATGAGTATGATAGTAATAAGTGGCAAGCGTTATATTTAGAAACATTAAATGCCTCCACTTTGCTATCCGATGCACAACGCGCCTATGACAACGGCAACATTGTTACAGCTCAAATAGAGGCTGGACAATCCAAAGGGGTTAATAACTCATTGCAAGCGGATACATTGCTGCGTGCGTTATCTATCGACTACCCTTTGACTGAATTGATCGATGAATTAGTCCAATTGCAAACGACAGCAAGTAAAAATGAAATATCGTTCACTCGTTTTTTTAACCAGCCTCCTAGCAAGTGGAATACTATCGAAATCAATCAAAAGCTGCTTGCCATAAATACTAAGATAAAAACAATTACTGAGCTGATTGAAACACTGCAAAATACTCAAAGACAATCTCAGAGTTACCAAACGGTATTAGTAGAAGCAAAACGGCAACGAGGTTTACTAGCTGAACAGGAAGCGATTTTTTTACGCCACTTGCAACAACAGTTCAGTGTTTTACATCAAGCGCAATTTGCAAAGATTTATCAAACAGTGGTCGAACAACTTAATAACTTTGAAGAACGAGTGGTAGCCTCGATGATCCGCCAAGATCAAAATAAGTTAATTGAGACAATGCAGCACCAAAGCGAGCTGCTGTACAACATTGATCTCATGTTAAAGCAGACAGGCTCTGCAAGACATGCTGAGTTTGAGCCTTTTTACCTTGCTTATATTCAACTGCTGAATAAGTCCAAAGATTACAGAGAGTATGCTCGGCAAGGTGAAGCAGCCCTCGCATTATTTGAGCGCGCCGGAGCGCCTCATCACTTTTATCAACAGTATCAAATGTTGATGTCAGAGCCACTAGCACTGAGCGATGATTTACTCGCTTTTGCACGCTCTCAAAATGAATCAAAGTTTTTGTATAGAAAGACTAGCGACTAGCTATCCACCATGCGAGCAGCACAATGGCCGTTGTGAAAATGACGGCTTTTATTTTATGTTGTTTAATTAGCTTTTCAGCCTGATCACCAGCAAAATAAACGACCGCCGCCAAGCCAAAATAACGTAGTGAACGGGCAATACAGGTTGCAATTAGAAATTGTAATAGTGAAAATTTTGTGGCGCCAGCTGCTAACATGGCAATCTGAAAAGGTACTGGCGCAATACCTAAGGTCAACACAAACCAAAACCCCTGACTTTGCATCTGTGCTTTCACCTGCTCAAACTGAGACTGGCTCGATAGCAGCTCAATAACGGAGTCCCCTACTGCATCAAATAAATAATAACCCAACGCATAACCAAATAAGGCACCCATCACACACCCAACCGTTGCCATTAACGCAATTAGCCATAGTTTTTCTCGCCTTGCCTGCATAAGCGGCACCATCACAGCTTCAAGCGGAATCGGCACTATGGTTGACTCTAAAAAAGAGGCAACCGTGATCCCTTTGAGCATATTTTTTGATTCTACTAATCGCTTGGTCTTTTGCTTCAATTCAGCCGTTAACGCCATCACACTTCCCCTGATGTTCACAGTAATGGAGACAAGCATAACCTAAGCTAGGTTTCTCCTTCCTGAATTAAATGGCTGGTATTTGTATGTGCGGACAAATGCGATACTCTGTTGTAGAGTGAATTATTGGGGGGATGTTTCTGTGAATTATTTGGCGCATTTGTACTTTGCCAAACCGACTGCCGCATCGCACTTTGGCAACTTGCTCGGTGACTTTCAAAAAGGCGTGAATATACAAGTACTGCCCAAACCTGTGCAACTTGGTCTACAAACACATAGGCAAGTTGATAAATTTACTGATAGCCACTCGATTACAAAATCTGCTAAACAACTTTTTTCGCCCGCGCGTCGCCGTTTTGCAGGCATTGCACTGGATGTGTTATATGACCACTTTTTGATTAAACACTGGCAGCAATATCACAGTACCTCGCTTGATGACTTTAAACGTCAGAGCTTTTCATTGCTGCACGATAACTTGCACATCATGCCTGCGCACATGCAACGAGTCGTTAGCGCAATGACACAAAATGATTGGTTTGCCACCTATGAATCCGTAGCTGGTGTAGGCCACGCGCTGGACAACATCGCCAAACGAATTCGCTTTCAAAACCAATTTACAGGCAGTGAAATGGATATAAAAAAGCACTACCACCAGCTTGAATCTGGATTTCAAACCTTTTTTCCGCAGTTGGTTGAGCATATGCAGCACCAGCCCACAGAACCTGACAATTTAGAGTAAATACTTCTGCATATTTACTCCACGATTATCAACTATAATGCAAATATATTTGTTGGTTATGGGCTTTTTGCAGTGTTGAACATAGTTAGGTTGCTATTTACCCAAACCGTATTTACGCTATTTTTACTTTTAGCTTCATTTTCTACCCAAGGCAGTGCACTATTACCTACACTTGAAACGTTAAAGCAGCTGTTATCTGATAACCCTTCCGTTGCGCTTGAAGAAATTGACACACTCTTAAACAAAAACACAACTCCAACTTATCTCTCAGCAGCCTGGTTTAAACTCAGCCTAATGAAGATTGAAGCCCTCTCCTTGCTTGGCCATTATGAAGCTGCCTATCAAGCGATAGATGAGCTCAATCAGGTGTTAGATAAGGTCGCAGGCCCTGATGCCAAAAGTAAATTACTATTGAGTCACGCCACTGTGCTACTTAGTCAAAATCGTGCGACAGAGGCAGAAGAAAAACTTGAGCTGGCACTCAACACCACCTCTCAGGCTGATGAACGACTCATTGCCGACATTCATGGCCGCCTTGCTCATATTAATCGCTTTCGAGCAGACTACCTCCGCGCGTTAAATCATGCCGAGCAGGCCATCCAACTTGCAAAACGCATTAATGATGTTTCGCGACTCGCAGACTTCTATAACCAAATTGGCATTGTTTACGATTACATGGGCCAAATTGAGCAAGCCATCAGCTTTCATGAGCAATCTCTTATGCTACAGCGCAAACGCAATAACCAGCAAGGGATCTCCAACTCACTGTACAACATCGGCGAACTCTACCGTGATTTAGAAGAGTTTCCTCTTGCACTATCTCATTTTGAACAGGCACTCAAAGTCGATAAGTTATTAGGCAATCCGCGTCATATTGCCAACAGCTACGGTAAGATTGGTCAAGTCTTATATCAACAAGGAGAATATAAGCAAGCTCAAGTGTTTATTCTAAACGGCCTTGCCCTGACCAAGAAAATGGAAGCCGACAGCGATACGGCTTGGCAATTAAGCAATTTAGTCAATGTCCAACTTGCTCAAGGAGATGTGAATGATGCCTTAGATAGTGCAAATGAAGCGCTTACACTTGCGATAAAATCTGGTGCCAACCGAACCGAACGCACCGTTAGGCTGGCACTTGCTAATGTCTATTTGGCCCAAGATAAGAGTGAAGACGCCAAAGAACAGCTTGAACTATTGCTAAAGCAGCCTCAGCTTGGCACTCAAACGCAAAGCGATATTCACAAACAGCTGGCCTCAATTTATCAGCAAGCAGGCGAGTTTGAAGCCGCACTTACTCAATTAAAACAATATCAGCACGCACAAACTGAGCTAAAGAAGGTAAGCGATAAAAACAAAGCGTACAAAATGGCATTAAACATAGAGCTGGTGAAAAAAGAACAAGCGCTTAGCCTGTTACAAAAAGAGCAGTCACTGCAACAAGCAAATTTAGAAAACCTAAAGTTACAGCGAGGCTTGGCTATTTCCTCAGCCCTATTGCTGCTCGCAGGGCTTGCCATATACTTTTTAAGACAACGCCAGAAACAAAAACTAGAAGCCTTAGAGCAGCGTATGGCCGCGCGAGCTTTGGAGCAAAAAAACCAATTACTCGCCGATATTTCTCACGAGTTGCGTACCCCGTTAACTGGACTAAAACTGACAATTGAGGCGATGCAATTTAATATTGAGCCTGATATTGATGTCGCTTACAAAAAAGTGAACGGTAAAATCAACCAGCTGGACACCTTAATCTCAGATATTTATCAATCCGCTCAGTTTGACAATAATGTGATATCGTTAGAGCTCAGGCCGCTTGATATTAATATCATTGTTAAGGATTGCTGCGCAGAACTCACCCCCGTCTTTGCGAAAAAGCAGCAATCTCTGCAATGTGATTTAAGTGAGCTAGCCTTGCAGATAGAAGGCGACCCTCAGCGCCTAAAACAGGTCATCCTGAATCTTTTGCGAAACAGCCATTTTTACACCGATGCAGCGGGAACCAGCCTGATACATACACGCTTAGTCAACTCATATGCCATTATCACAGTGGAAGATTCAAGCCCAGGTGTAGCCACCTCGGAGCTGGATAAAATTTTTGAACGACTTTATCGCTGTGAACACTCTAGAAGTCGGGATCTTGGTGGCTCGGGGCTTGGACTTGCGATTAGCAAACATATTGTATTGGCACATCATGGTTCTATCCGCGCCAACCACAGCCCGCTTGGCGGGCTACTCGTTGAAGTGAAACTTCCGATTAAATCCGCTCAAAACGATATAGGCTACGCCAAATCACCGCAGTGATCTCACCTTTGTCATTCGCTTCAATGGTGACATCCGCGCCCCCTTCAAGTTCAATCAGGGTGTCTTCCTCAGTGGCGACAAATGCCATCAGGTTATCGCGGGCCATATCTAAGACGTTAAATCGCGTACCATCTCGGGTGATTTTCATTTTAAACTGATGATCTTTATCATAAGCATACAAACCTTCCAACTGCTTTGCCCGTTCCTCAGATAATGTAATCGCAGTTATCTTTTTACTGCGTATAAAATCCCAGCCGTAATGTTCGCTGATGGCAATGCGAAGCTCACCAAATACGGTACTCGCGGAGTCACCATTGGACATCAATACCATACCCTCACCTTTTTCCACAAATGCTTCAAAACGATTGCTAAAGCCTTTATTTTTACCGCCATGGGTGAAGACAAGCCCTTGCTCACGCTGTTCAAGCTCTGGTCCCAAACCCCATACGTCATGATGAACTTCAAGCATTTGCTTCGCCAGCTCAGGCGTGATGGGCCCCACAGTATTGCCGGCATATGCTTGTTGTACGGCCATAATATATTTAGCGAGATCCACCGGAGTGGTCCAAAGACCAGCAGCGGCTTGTTCTGGATAAACATGCCAGTCTCCATCGACTTGCTCGCCCTTATCGTCAAACGCGGCACTGGCTTTTGACCATAACGTTTTAGGTAGTGGTTGCGCATAGGTACTGTTGTGCATCCCTAGCGGAGTTAAAATTGCCTGTTGGACATACTCTTCAAATGGCATTTTTGTCACATCTGCCACGAGCAATTCCATTACCGTATAGCCACCGCCAGAATAGCGCCAAGCTTTACCTGGCAAAGTGTCAACTGTCACTAAATCGGTATTGCCTTTACCCATTAAGACTTCAACGTCAGTTGGAATTTTACTGCCACGCACGTAGCCCGGAAAACCATGTTGAGTGAGCCCAGAGGTGTGAGTCATTAACTGCCTTAAAGTAACGGGGTTGGCTTTGGTAAATTCGTTTGTTGGTACTTTCCAAGAGGTGAGATATTGATTAACGTCAGCATCTAAATCGACTTTTCCGTCTTGCGCTAACTTTAATACCGCGAGCGCTGCAACGGGTTTACTAATGGACCCTGCCTGAAATAGCGTTTCAGTGGTCACTTTACGATTTTGCTTTTTATCTGCAATGCCATAACCCTCAGCCCACACCACTTTACCATCTTTGATCACGGCAAGGCTTAAGCCCGGTAAATGCGTTTCTTGAAGACGCGTCTGCAAATCTACAGGTTGGTATTTTTGGCCTTTTAGCTGCACTCTAGGTAAAAGATTTTGTGCAACTTGTTGAACTTGATGTTGAGCCGAGTCAGTGGCGAAGGATGTCTGACTTAGCAAAGACGAGCAAAATATGGCGCAGTACAATAGTTTCGACATGATATTTCCCTTGTTATTATCGTTATTCACTCACTTTACACATTGATAAATGTGCGGTGAATGAATAACAGTATAATCATGAGATGAAGAAAAATGCACCTACATCAACTTTGTGCCTGAGACACTCGGCGATTAACGGGGTAACGCTCGAAATCCTCCCAGTAATGAATTCCACCTATCATCTCTTTTACTTGATAGCCCATTTTTGCAAGCTTACACGCGGCCTTTGTCGCACCGTTACACCCAGGGCCCCAACAATAAACCACGATTGGCGTGACCTTGTCATACTTAGCCATCGTCAGTTCGCTTATGTTTGCGCTTGGCATATTGACTGCGCCTTGAGCATGACTTTTGGCAAAGGCTTCATTCGACCTGACATCAAATAGCACAAAATCCTGCAGCCCCGTTAACATCGCCTGATAAACATCAGCACAATCCGTTTCGCAAGCCAACTTCATTGCAAAATACTGTGATACATCTACTTTCATCTTCTAACTCCTATTTAAATACCTTGGGTCCTAAATAACCAGAGCTGCGGATAAATATTTAACCTCACCCGAGGTCAACTAGGTTACGCACTCGATAGGCGTTAATGAATTCATATTTTTTGAAGGCGATGTTCATCATTTCGGAATAGGCAATCACAGCAAGCTCATTTAAACTGGTGGTATTCAATACGTGATTGAGTTTAGTGCAATGGAGTTTTACCATTTAAGGTCGTTTGTTGCGGTTGCAGAGGCCCAAAATCTAACAGCAGCAGCGAAACGACTGTACACCACACCACCTGCTATCAGCGCCCATATCAAAGCACTTGAGGAAGAACTCAATACCGTATTGTTTCATCGTTCTAGCAAAGGGATGCAGCTCACAGAGCAAGGTAAGATCTTGCTAGACAAAGCTAAGTTAACGCTTGCAAGTGCAAATGATTTAATGCACACCGCAGCGCAAGCCAAAACAATGCTCACAGGCGAGCTCAGACTTGGCTTGAACCACCCTATTGGCACCTCGAGCGAACTTAGCACACTAATAAAAACCCTCAACCAGCATTTTCCAAGTCTTTCTTTTTCGCTGGAATTACTCTCAAGTGGTGTCATCGTCGACAAACTCAGTGATGGCCTACTTGATGGTGGAGTTATTTATGGCGAAGTACCTGCACATTTTAGCGCTGTACCGCTCACAGAAGTTGCAGTTACCACCGCTTATCCAGCATCTTGGCCTACGCCATCACATAAAGCCGAATTGGCACAGATGACGTGGATACGTATGGGAAAAGGCTGCCCTTTTGATAAGCAACTTGATCAACAGCTAAGCGAAGTAAACGCGGTAAATATTAATGCTGCGGATGAGCGCTCCCGCTTGGCTTTAGTTAAGGCAGGACTCGGCGTGAGCTTTATTGAAGCCAACGCCATTGCAGATCAAGGAGCAGAGGTTGCCTTGTCTAGTTTGCTAGACTTTTCGCTCCCCGTACATTTTGTTGTAGTAAATCAAGCGCTCACAGAGCCTAAAGTGAACGCTGTGTACCAAGTCGTTTGTGCATCTATTGATGCTGCGCAAGGATAATCCCCTGCTGCTTTTTCGGCATTTTTTCGACTACAAGGCGAAATGAGTTATCCATCATCCGCTCAAGTTCTCCTGTAGGAATGGAGCCATCAAGCACCACCGTGTTCCAGAGCTTTTTATTCATGTGGTAACCCGGTAACACCGCACTAAAAATGTCTCGCAGCGCTTGCGCTTCATCAGGATCGCATTTGAGATTTACGCGCCAATGGGGATGCTCGTCATCTTCTTTGCCCATTTTACCAAGCGTCAACGTCGCGAACATTTTGTCTTTCACTTTAAATACATCAACGCCTTCACCAAAAGGCTGACTTACGCTGGTATAGGGTTTTGCAAGCAAGTAGTCGTGTACTTGTTGATGATCCATCTTATTCTTCTACCTTTAGATTAATCGTTGCCGCTTAGTAGTAAAGCATAATACCAAGCGGCGTAGTAGCATAAATTACTCAACCTGAGGTTTGAATAAGAAATACGCTAACTCATTGTTTTGAAGCTAAGGTTACTCAGGTTGTGGTGCCTGTCCTTGCCAACTCCAACTTGGAAATAGTTCGCCATTCACGACGGCATTATTACCAGAAAACAGCGAGTGCGGCCTTTCTTGCGTTACCCAATTTGTCGCAGAGGAGTGCTCCAACTCAAAAACCACGTTTCCAAAGAAGCTGTAAGGCCCTGACAAAGTCGAGTTTCTATAAGCAGCAAACAAGGTTTGACCGCCCATCATCAGTTCACCAACACTACTTTGCTGGTCGATTTCGGCGGCGCCTTTACTCCAGATCATCAATAGGTTTATATGCGACTGCCCATCTGCTAAAAAGTAGCCATTTCCAGCAACTTGTACTGCGTCGAACTGGTTCCCTTGGGTACTTCTAGCATTGGCGGTGTCAAACACATATGCTGTCATCGCCTGATTTCCGGCTACAAACTCAGCAAAAGCGCCCCCTGCTATTTTCACTTTAGCTTGGTTAAGGTTACCTAAGTAAAGATTACTATTATCTGTCACGATATAGTGGTATTCAGGCTCAGTGCCTTGCACTTGAGTCGCGACATTATCCAATCTTGCTATTCCCTGCGCCGTCACCGTTACGCTACTTTGCTGAGCGGTGCTAACAACCCCTAAGTTATTGAGCTTAACCGAACCAGACTCCACTAATACGGTCGGCTGCACGCCGTTTAGCGCCGCAGAGATAACATCTTGAGTATTATCAGACCCAGTAATGGTGATACCAGGTCTCGTGATCTTAATTGGGCCCTGACATTGTCCTTGAATAGCAAAGGTAATTTCATCGACAGGCCAACTTACTTGCTCAACGGCACGTTTCAGTAAGCTGGGGTTAGTATGACAGTTGATAGCAAAAGTATACGACCCACTGACGCTTTGTGATGCGACTTGCTTTGCCAAGACATGCAGCCTTTTGACATCGCTGTCATTTGTATCCTTTGCAAAAACATGGGAAGCGCAGATAGCGGATGCAACCAAACTGGTTGCAAATATGCTTGTACTTAATTTCATTTCCTTATCCTTTACACGTTTTATCCTGCCAATTGCAGTACCCTAAATCCTAATACAGATCCTTTGTTTTGCCAGGGCCTGTTGATCTTTGCTGTTTGACTTTTGTTCTCCTAAGTGTGTTTTGGTCGCGACGCTCGACTTGCCGCCTAGTAATCTAGGCAAAAGTTGAGCAACAATGAACAAAGCGCACTCAGGTGAACCCAAAGGGCAGTGCTTGATTGGCATTTCTACTGTGTTATCGCCTGACTTACATAGAACAACTATGCTACGCAGACTCTGCCTTGTATAAATACCAATCAAGCTGCTGCAAAAACAAACTTGAAAGATAAACAGGCCCTCGATATAAAATGCACTGTATATTTAAACACTACTGACACTCCCTGACACAACATCGTGGTTTACTCTTTTTGAACTCAAAAAGGAGAAAGACCATGCAACAAAATGTCGTAGAGATTGTAAAATTTAAATTGGCTCTTGGTGCTACAGAGAGTGACATTATGGGTGTAAACCCAGCTTTTACCGAGTGGGTTGAACAGCAACCTGGGCTACTATATCGTTCGTTGACTAAAGACAGTCAGACTGGCGAGTATTTAGATATTATTTATTGGCAATCGATGGAACATGCAAAAGCGGTTTCGGCGCAGTTCCCAAAAACCGAGGTATGCCAAAGGTTAACGCAATACATAGACAGCGAGAGTGTCACCATTAGTCACAGTAATGTACTCTCTCAAACGCCATGTAGCGGTTAATTAATCTGAGATTTGAATAACAAGGAAAACTCGTGCATAAATCCGAACGTCTCTTTCAGTTAGTGGATCTGCTCAAGGGTCGACGATTAGCGGTTACCGCTAAGTCATTGGCCGATCACTTTACGGTATCTGAGCGTACGATTTATCGCGATATTCAGGACTTACAAAGTTCTGGCGTGCCAATTGAGGGGGAGGCAGGTGTCGGCTATATTATTGGTGACTACCCACTGCCCCCTATGATGTTTAGCTATGATGAACTCACCGCACTGTTACTTGGCAGTAAAATGGTTGGAGCGTGGACGGATCCCGAACTAAGCGCGCATGCAAAAGCAGCAATTGCCAAAATAGAGGCCGTGCTACCCGCCCACCTCAAACAACAGCATGACCACTCCCCTTATTTGGTCTCGAGTTTTAAGCACGGACCACAACAACAATCCTTTAGCGCTACACTTAGGCTCGCTATTGCGGCTAAGCAGTGTGTACAACTTGAATATCAAGACGTTGCAAAGCAACAAACCCAGCGTATTATCGAGCCACTCGGATTGGTTTATTGGGGTGGAAAATGGACGCTGGTCGCATTTTGTCAGCTCCGCAGTGATTACCGTGAATTTCGCTTGGACCGTATCACCGCGATACATAAAAGTGAGCTGACCTTTACCGTAAATCCTGATAAAAACCTCAATCATTATGTTGAATTAGTTAAAGCCAAATACGCCGAAGAAATTGCACAGTACCAATGCCAAGCGCCGGATAAAAGTGGTAACTAATTCTAAGCTCACTGCCCAATTCATATTTTGTTACTAATACTTGCGTATCTAAAACCAACCTTTTCAAACTGCACCGCGACTAATTCTGTAAATCAGACATACTCCTTCGAGGTGCTTATGAAAACCACAAAATCAATACTCATTATTTCGGTAACACTGGCTTTGAGTGCCTGCGTTGGCTACTCCAATGCAAATCCAACAGAGCCGCAAACACAAGGTAGCTACCAGCTTATCGCTTACCAAGACTGTAACCCAATAATCAAACACACCATGGACGCCGAACAGGTTGCCGCATACAAAGTGCTCAAAGCAGCAGAGCTTGATATGTCAGCTTCTGAGTTACCAATGAAAGATATCGAAGACAAGCTCGCATTACTCAGCAAAGAAATGGAAGCCATTAGTAAAGAGGCTGTACAAGAAGACGACGATCAACTTGTGATCAATAAAGCACTACTGGCTAAACAAGAAGAAAAGGCCAAGCAGATTGAGGCGGTAATTGAAAGCCACGCTGCTAATTTTGATGCCATTGACGACTATGCAGAAAAAATCGAAGCGGCAGCAAATCGTTTTGATAAAGCTTTAAAACCCATAATCGGTGACTTAAAAGAGGTCAATATTAATATCATCGAACCCGGTGACACCCAGAGTGTCCAGTGTCTCGCTTCAAGCTAAGCAAGTTGAACTAACGAAATGGAGGAAAATATTCCTCCAACTGTATTTGCTCATCGCTGTTATCACCGTTTAGACAAATTGATATGGACTTTAGCTGGCTTGCGGGTGTGAGTGTTTTAACTCCTGTCACGATATGAGGAAAGTATATAGGTAGCGAAAAACCATATAACTTGCTATTCATATATAATGAATATGGACACACCTTTTTACAAAAGAGGCAAGTGCTCTTTGACTAAATCTTTAAGTATCATGGAAAAGAAAGAAGCAAGTATCCCAGACTGGGTTAAAGATATCGATATTGGAAGAGCAACAGAGAACCTCCTCATGGGGGTGATTTTGTTTGTTGGCAGACTTGTTATAACCTCATGGGACTTCTTGTTTAGACCTCAGCGAGTTAGGGATGAAGTTTTATCAATTAAAGAGTTGAAAGACTCATACAAACTTACGCATGTAAGACCACTAGTATTCTTTGTGATAATAGGTTTTATATCCATTGCATTTTCATATAAATCTTTGAACCAGCTAATATTTATTAGTTGGTTATTTGAACGATATGATTTTTTGAGTAGCGGAATTAACACAGAGGCTTCTAAATTTTCGATAACCAAAGCTGCTGGAGCTATGATTCCAACAGTCCTTATTATTTCTTTATATGCCTTTGTAACGCAAAAAGTTTTCTCGAAATTAAATTTAACGCCCCAGTTCAAACTGCACCTTGCAATATGTTGCTACACATCAGGCATGCTACTCCTTATGCTTATGTTTACAAACATGTATGAAATGCATATTTGGGCAGATCCAAATAATGACTCGACAATAAATGACACTATTAGACCTGCTATTGGTACTATTGGAATGGTGGGCTCAGCCTTGCTGAGCCTCTTCGTTATTTATCGATATTTCTACTATTTATATGTTATTTCAGCTAGCTCACTTGCCAAGACAATAATGGCAACTTTGTTGTCTGCAATGGTTTTTTGGTGTTTATTTTTTGTCATCGGTTTGTTTATGGATCCTGTGTTGAAGTCCATAAATTAAAAAGCGCTGACACCCATCATTATTTGTACATATACAGGTCAGGCAGGTTAACAAGTATAAAAATACTTAAATCACTGAGACCTGTTGTTCTGAACTGTTTGATTTTCGTTCCTATTATTGGGCTCGGCAGCGACGTTCAATTTGCCGTATTGTAGTCGAAGCAAAATTGAGCAACAATGAACAAATCACAGGTAAGCGACCTAGGAGGCAGCGCTTGATCGACATCTATTCTGTGCAGCACAACATGGGGGAAGGTAACTTTGCAAGAGGGCAAAGCTTCTGGGGCCATACTTACATGGAGTAATTATGCTACGCAAGCTTCCTCTTCTGTATAAATGGCACTCTAACTACTGCAAAAACAGACTTGAAAGTTCAATAGGTCCTAAGATAATTTACGAAGTTTTTGAGCACGAAGTCTCTAAACACTTTTATTCTCATAGGTTGATGTTTGTCCTGTAGATAGACTAGGGATAATGGCGTTGATTTAGGTTGCCAATATTCAAACACAGGCACTAAGCTTCCCTCATCACGCTCTTTTCTACAATAAATCTCTGGAACCCGAATAATGCCATTCCCACGCAGTGCTGAGTAGAGCATTATTCTCCCATTTTTACATACAAGGTCACCTTTTACCGTTACTTCTTGAATAACTTGGGATTCACTGTTTTTCAATGTCCAAGTATTCATACTTCCCACTATACATTTATGTTCAACTAAATCTTTAGGCTCGCTAGGCTGACCATATTGTTTTACGTACTCCGGGCTTGCATATATACCAATAGAAAGTTCGGTCAGCTTCCTTGCAATCAATGCTGAATCCGCTAACTCTCCCATTCTAAAAACAAAGTCAAATTCACCTGAAACCAAATCAACTCTCCTGCTACTAAAATCGAGTAACACATTCATTTCAGGGTTTTCCTTCATAAAATCAGCGACCAATGGGCCAACAATATTTTCCCCTATATACCCACCCACACAATTAATCTTTATTTCACCCGAAAGCTCGGTTGCGCTTTCCATCGCCCTGTCAATGGCATGTTCTATACCATTGAATGAACGTTTGCATTTTTCGTAAAAGAGTTCGCCAGATGGTGTTAGGTGTTGAGTACGTGTAGTCCTTACCAACAGACTGACACCTAGGTTAGCTTCTAGTTGAGATAACTGTTTCGATACTTGTGAGCGAGAGCAAAGTAGCTTGGCAGCTGCTTTAGTAAAGCTTCCTTCTTCAACTAACACAATGAAGCTCTTAATATCAGAATAATTAATGTCTCTCTTCATGTTTCATACCAAGTTGAATTTAAGTCCATAATATCTATTCGATCCTTTTTGTAAACAGTAGTGTGAATTAGAAGCTATATATCATCAAAAAGATTTTGAATAGAATTTCTCCTGTAGCTTAAATAGTAAGTTTATTAATTCAAAAAAACATCATGAATAAAATTAGCGATGCTCAATACTTTGAACATCATCTAATATGGAGAGAATGATAATGAAAAAATTGGTTGTTATTACTGGCGCAAGCTCAGGTATCGGTGCAGCAATTGCCAAGCGTTTTAATGCAGCAGGTTATACTTTACTATTAGTTGCGCGACGTATAGAAAAGTTAGAAGCGCTCAACTTATCCAACTGTTTATGTGAACAAGTTGATGTAACCGATAGAGAGGCTTTTTCTAAAGTCATTGCAAAAGCTGAAGCACAATATGGTCCGGTCGAATGTTTAATCAATAATGCTGGAGTGATGTTACTTGGACAAGTAGACACTCAGGACAGTGATGAATGGCAAAAGATGTTTGACGTTAATGTGTTGGCCTTACTTAGCGGTATGCAAGCCGTTTTATCACCCATGAAGAAGCGTAAAAGCGGAACTATCATCAATGTTAGCTCCATAGCCGGTCGAAAGACTTTTAGCAATCATGCCGCATACTGTGGAACTAAGTTTGCCGTTTCTGCAATATCTGAAAATGTAAGAGAAGAAGTTGCAGACTTTGGCGTGCGTGTTTCTACTATTTGTCCGGGTGCGGTGGAAACAGAGTTATTGAGTCATACAACGTCTGACGACATAAAAGATGGTTATGAAGACTGGAAACAAACGATGGGAGGAGCATTAGTTGCAGATGATATTGCTCGTGCAGCGCTGTTTATTCAAGAGCAACCTCAACAAGTTTGTATTCGTGAGTTATTAGTTGCAGCAACTCGCCAGCAGCCTTAAACACTCATTAAGCGATATCCGTACAAAGTAAAACGCTGACACCCACCATTATTGCCACTGAAGTTTGAGGTGGGTGTCCGATTGACATTATCTGATTTAACTACTTTATGGGCTTCCAAGTTAACTTCTATGCTCTATTGAGTTAAGTCTATACGTTGTTGGACTCATCGCTTTAAGTCGCAATAGCCATTGGAAAACAGAAACACCATAAATCATAATTTTGGTGCGCATTTTGCTCTATATATTTGCTTGCAACTTGGAAGGGATCTCAATACCTCACGCAAGCAACCCAAATTGCGGTAGGAAACTACCCATTCATTTTTTACTAAGGAGTAGAGCAAAATGAAAAAACTGTTAACCTCAGGCGCTTTTATTGTCACCTGCGTTCTAAGCGGTTTTGCACACGCCAACGATATCAATCCGCAACTACAAGCAAAGCTAGATGAAGCAAATTACTTATATGAGTCTGGCCGCTATCGAGAAGCGTTAGATATCATTCATTGGCTTGATAAGAAGGGGGTGGCAATTGACCACGATTTTTATCCAGTGCGTTTAGGCACACTTTTGCCGCTCTGGAAAAGATTATCCTCAACATATAACCCTGCGCGAACTAGTTATAATTCAAAGTTAAAAGTCACCATTTTTGATACGATTAATAACCCTCAAAATTGCACGAGTTATGACGACACGCAAGTAATGCTCGATATCAATGGCAGCTATGATGAGTTTATTACTTTACTAGAGAATAAAGAAGTTGATTACCCGAAGGTGTGGCAGCGTTGCTGGGATCAAGCTAGTACGTTAGCAGCAGTGGAACATGCTTCAAAACCGCTAATCGAGTCATACTTAGTTGACTTATCTGATCACTTTGACTCTCATTTTGTGCCATTAATTGATGGCTTATACATACAATGCTCAGATTATGATGGTGATGAAGAAACGGAGTGTCAAGACGGCGTCAAAGACTATCTCATGGATATCTCTTTATCATACCAAAATGCGGCTATGATCCATTATGGGCTATCAGAGGCAGGGAGTATAGGTGGATCGACCTTAAAGCTACTTTTAAAGTGGCAAAACTTAGAACTTTAATTTCACAAACTAACTAACGTGAAAGCGCGGGGATCTCCCTGCGCTGCAAGCTTCACACCCTATTCCTTCAAGCACTATATTACATTTATCGTTGTTGTTTTATTCACAATGACTTCGCTCTTATATGTGCCTTTTACCCCCCAACCTTCTTTGTGAGATTACTTATACCTTTAATTACCGGTAAATACCTACAAGCAGCATCACTAAAGTGGTTGGCAATAAAACATCGAGATGCCAAAGAAGAGCCCTGCAGTTTATCCAAACGAACATACACCGAACTCGAACATCCAAGACAACAGATTGACGTGCTTTGAATGTGCTTTGCCATAATCCCACTATTATTACTATTGATATATTGAAAAGCAACGAAGAATCTAAACGCTGACACTTAGCATTATTCGTAGCTAAACCCTTGGATGTGTCGAAGTTAGTGGTGATTGCCCGACCCAAATAACATCAGGATAGTTACATTCAAAATAATGAACTCGTTTTTAGGTGGCAATTTTAAAGCATAGTGCTCTAGCAAAAGATACGAATTATGCTCCGCTATAGCCTTCAATACAGGCTACTGCGTTGTATGTTTTAGTGTATTAAATCAGATACAAAGTATGTTATGTTCGTTCATGCTAGCCTCAGCTGTTTAGCTATTCAACAAATTAATTATGGCTTTGCTTTATATTAAGCTAACCCACAAAAAAGAGAAGGCGAGCATGGTGTGGGGGTCATTGTATCTATATATTTCGGAGGGTCGGCAGTGAATGATATTGAAAAGAATAAGTTAATCAAAACAAGCTGGGATTTACATAGTTTGGTAGAAAATAGCTACCTTGACAATCCCGCTACCAAAGGCGATGAAGAATGGCTAGAAAAACAGCGTATTCTGCTAGCTGACATGGCCATTCATTTATTACAAACAGCTATTAAGCCAGGTAACATAGAGCTTGATAAATTAAAAAATAACCTGCACTCCATTCTAACAATCACAGATCAATTTTTACCCCACTCAGGGCTTAAAGAAGCAACAGAGAAACTTTACAAGTAAACATATAATACATTTCCAAGCTAGTAATTACCGTAGTTTGGTTTTCTGTAGTAGTCATGTTTTACACTTGATTATTGCGATAACAGCCGATTTTATTTATTGCACTACTGATACTTTTGCATATTGAGCAAATGACAGGACAATTCTGGCTTGTGCTTAATACCGTGTTTGTCGCTGCAAGATATTGGCTCAGCTACGAGCACATACTAGTCAGTAATTTACGGTTGCGAACCCTATTGTTTCGGTTAAGTAGCTTTTACTTGTTTTTTGCTTGGTTTAGCTTCTTGTTCGACAAAGTGTAAAAAGTCTCAGATTAAAGGATTTTACACTGGCTAAGTTACGTACAAGTTTGTTACATTAACCACAACAATAACCTTAGGTTTTGGTTGTGCTGCAGTCTAGGTTGAATGGCGTCAAAATACACAGCAACTTTAGTAGGAAGCTTACGCTCCTACTCGCTGTTATTTACGGCGCTGTATTTTTGTTTAGCCCCTCAATTTTTGCGCTTGATGACAATTGCTCGCTCACGACCGCTCACGGTAACTCGATTTCGCTTGCTATCAATACCACGTCTTATCGCAAAATTGAGCGCGGCAACAACACCATCTCGATAGCCTGCAATTTAAATGAGGACAGCGTTTTTTCATTTGTAGATGTTGGCCTTAATCACTATCAATGGCGAGTCAACGCCCCGCCGCCAGTTAAGTTCTCACAACCCGCATTTATCCTTCCAAAAGGTAAGTACATAGCAACCTTAAGCTTAGGTTCTATGCAAATTCATACGCCAAGATTTAGGCTGATGAGCATGGAGAAATTTATTTGGGAAAGTCAAAAAAGCAGCCTAGTCATGGGCGCATTTTATGGCCTTTGCTTTACCTTGATTTGCTATGTATTGATCATGGGGAGTCGCCTCAATGATCCTATATTTAGGCTTTACGGCGCTTATATCTTCTGCCTTTGTGGATTTGTATTATTCCAAGAAGGGCAATTAAATCTTTTTGTTTCATCTCAGTATAAGCCATTACTCAAACACGCATATTTACTTAGTATTGGTCTCACTGTGGTTTCAGCAACTTGGTTTATGTTGAGTATCCTACTTGTTGACAAACACTGGCCAAAACTCGTGTTGTTACTTAAAAGTGCCGCGGGTATCGTGATGCTCCTGAGCATACTTAAAATTCCCACTCAACAAGCACAATTGTCCTACTTATTAAGCCAAATTATGGCCTATATCACCCTCGTTATTGTCGCCACTATCTTTGTGCTATCAGCTCTTCAAACCAAGCGTAAAATTGGCGAAGCAAGTTTGGTTTTTGCGGCACTGAGCCTAGTATTAGTCGGCATGGTATTTCGCGTGCTGTTAGTGGGATATAGCCCATTTATGCAGCGCTATGCACTTATTTTTGCGTTTGCCATTGAGTCTTTACTGCTTGCCGTTGCGGTATCTAAACGCATCGGACGACTCAGACAGCAAAAGCAACAAGCTGAAAATGAAGCAAATTATGATCAATTGTGCGGCATTTTTAACCGTCGAGGCTGGTACAAACAAGCCAACGTGCTAGTCGAGCAGTTTAATAAGCGCGGTGGTGTTCTGGCATTATTTTACATTGACTTAGATAAGTTTAAGTTGATTAATGACCAATTTGGTCACGATGCTGGAGATAAGGCGCTTGCCCATGTTGCGACGTTTTTGTCATCAAGTATCAGAAAACAAGATATTGTAGGACGCCTAGGTGGTGATGAGTTTGCAGCGCTCTGCTTATTTGACGACACACAATCCGCAGAAGAAAAAGCACAACAGCTGCAACAACAACTCAATACCTTGCAATTTAGTCATGGAAAACAAGAGGTAGCAATTCAAGGTAGTGTCGGGCGAGCATTTTCCCAACACCCGATAACAGATATCAGCGACTTAATCGCACAAGCTGACAAGCAAATGTATCAGCAAAAAACCTTATCTTAAAGCTTAGGCTGCCTTAAGGTAAGGCTCTTGGCCTTTGTGCTTTACGCTACGTTGATAACTACCTTTGCCTTTTTTGCTCTTTTCAACTTTCGCCTTAAACAATGGGCTGGTTACCAACGCTTTTAGTGCGTTATCTTTAATTTCACCACGCTGATGAGCATGCTGAAGTTTGCTTTTTTTAGTCATGACTTACTCCAAATAAGAATCATATAAATTGATAGTATTGATGTATAAATTCCGGCCATCAACAAGCGCGAATATTAACCTAAATGCTTTAAAGCGCAATGGCTTTTAGCAATAAATTTTCGTCTTTTTGACTGTTATTTTAAAGTTAAGTTCATACCCACGCTCTATACTTAAATGCAGCCCTTTCAAGTCAAGCTAAACATTCGCGACAATGACCGATATCAAGATTGCAACCGGGATCAGCATACATTATCAGGATGAGGGTGCGCCTCACGCCCCCGTTATTATCTTGATAATGGGTCTTGGGGCACAAATGACAATTTGGCCAGATGAATTGTACTTTGGGCTAGTCAATAAAGGTTTTCGGGTGATCCGTTTTGATAATCGCGACACGGGATTATCGAGCCACTTGGATCATCTAGGTTCACCAAGTGTGATAAAAACCATGCTGAGCAAAAAACTTCCCATTCGCGCTTCTGTTCCCTATACCCTAGAGGATATGGCCGAAGATGTTGTCGCTTTGATGGCAGGACTTAAGATTAAACGCGCCCACCTAGTTGGTGCTTCTATGGGCGGGATGATTGCACAAATCGTTGCCGCTAAGCATAAAAAGAAAGTGGTTAGTTTGACCTCAATTATGTCAACCTCAGCGTATCCCAAGTTTACCGCAGCAAATGTAAAAGTCATGCTGCAACTGGCAAAAGCACGGCCAAAGTCAGACTGCCACCAATCTGCCATTCAATACAATATAAAACTCAACCAGCTGATCGGCAGTCCCGCTTACCCTCAAGACGAAGGGACGCTACATCAACAAGCCAAACACAGCATTGAACGCGCGCATAACCCGCAGGGATTTAAGCGTCAGCTTGCGGCGATTGTCGCAAGCCAATGTCGCAAGCACACGCTGGCACAGATAAAAACGCCAACACTTGTGATCCATGGTACCGACGACCCTATTTTTCCCGCAGCCGCTGGTCAGCAAACCGCCGCAACCATTCGCAAATCCAAACTAAAGTTGGTCAATGGGATGGGCCATGACTTCCCTCCAATGCTCATGCAAAAAATTGCCAAGTGGGTGGCAAAGCACGCAACTAAAGCAGAGCGAAAGCGATTAAAAAAGAAACAACGAAAACAAAATGCGACCCAAGAGACTGCGAATAAAAAAATCCCGAAAAATCAATCAAACACAACCCAACAAAATACAGTTCACAATAAATAACATCCCCTAATATTACGCCCGTAAAGCCTGATGCCGCTCGCCTTCGCAGCGTAATTCAATCTAAATGAGAAGCAACAATCTCACCTTTATCGTTAAATTAAAGTAAATTACCATTTGACAAACGCACATAAAAGCAACAACAATTAAATCGTTCCAAACACATTTGGACGAAAAATGAAAATAACCATGGATACAACATCAACAGATATCTGCCCACAAAAAGTGGAACGATACAAAAGAGGTCAACATGAGCATCATTATAGCTAAAACGCGATTCCAACGTTCTTTTATAGCAGCCGCTTTAGTGAGCCTGGGCTTAAGCTCGGCGCACGCAAACAGCGATCTGACTACTGCCAATGCCGCTGTTATCAGCGTTTCAGGAGAAAACCAGCCCTATGAAGGCAAAGTCAACGCATTTGATAATAACCACTACAGCAAGTGGCTTACTTTTTCAGCTTCCGGTTGGATAAGCTATGCGTTTAGCGAAGCAGTTAATTTAACAGCTTACACCCTCACTTCCGCGAACGATGCGCCACAAAGAGATCCCAAAAATTGGACGCTTCAAGGCTCTCAAGACGGTCAAGTGTGGTTCACTATAGATTCGCAAAACAATCAAAGTTTTACTTCAAGACATCAAACTAAGCAGTTCAATGTCAGTACCAATCAAGCGTACCGCTTTGTGCGCTTAAATGTCACCGCAACGCAAGGTGCCAATTTATTACAGCTTGCAGAAATCGAATTTATCGGTGCTCCGGCAAACGGTGGCACAACCTTGCCATTTAACCAAAGTGGTAGCGTTACTCCTGGTCAATGGGCGCATTTTGGGCCATTTACAAGCTCAGCTCCTATCACAGCAACCTTGACCGGCAGCGGTGATGCAGATCTATACCTAAAAGCAAATAGTCAACCGACCACCGCAAGTTATGACTGCCAAAGTATCACTGATGCCAGCTCCAACGAGCGCTGCGATATAAGCTCAAATGCGCCGGTTTATGTTTCTGTATACGGTTTCCAAAGCGCCAATTATGAATTAGCCGTCAGTAGTGAAAGCACACCACCAAACGACACATGGCAACGTCCGGAAGTAAACTTTGTTGATGTTAACCCTGAAACACAAGGCTCGGCATTATTTAAACGGATCATATCAAACCCAGCCGCGCATATGGCCGAACGCTGTGTGGATGTAGCAAAAGTGCTATACCGCGACGCCAGTGAATCCCAGCGTTTTAGAAAATTGCAGTTTGAGCTAAGAGCCAAAGATCATTGGGGTAAGGATTTCGTTGCCTATAAGATGGGACGAGACGGTTCAGGTGAGATGACTATCGTCGTTAGCACCGCGCATTTAGAACGTATTTATCGCGATAATAACAACAACGATGCCGTGATCCGTGATGAAATCGACGGAATTTTATTCCATGAGGTCACCCATGGTTACAATAACTCGCCACTGACTCATGACAGCTATGGTGATGGCAAGGCAAACTGGGCATACACCGAAGGTCTAGCTGACGCAGTGCGGATCGGTGCGGGTTTTCATAAATCACGCTCACCAGATATCATCAACGCTAAACGCTGGCTTAGTGGCTACACCACAACTGGGTTTTTCTTGCATTACGTCAAACAACAGCACGACTCAGAGTTTATCTACAAGTTTAACAAAGCGGCGAAAGATATGGGCAATTATACCTGGTCATTTGATGCTGCATTTCAACACATCTTGGGCCGAAGTGTTGAAGATGTTTGGAACGAATATGTCGCCTTTATCCAAAATGGTGGACAGCTGGAGTATTAATTTTTAAATAGTAACTCCGCCACGTAAAAGGGTCTAACAAATTTCTCTGAGAAACTCCTCTATAAGACTCCTTTACGTGGTATTCGTTATTTTTGTAACGCCTGCTCGTGGGACATTGTTTTTAGTTTAATCGCGAGGCCACAGGAGAAGTAGATCTTCACCACTCCAACAATGATCAAATGAAAGTTTGGGTGGGAAAGCAAATCTAAGTCATAGATATAGGCTGCTTTTATCGGCGCGTCGCCATTCTCTATCATGGCGATTAGCCAATGATAGATTGCAATCCCCTCTTTGATAACTCCAAGCACTATCAAGGCTACGCCCGTTAAAAACAACAAGCGACTATACCACAGCGCAGTTTCTAAACCCGGACAGCGTAAATTACGAAACGGAATTAATTTCATGTCAGTCCTTTATTTACCTTTTGATTGCTCGATTTTGATTAGCTTAACGGTATGGTGCAACAAAGATAAATCCCCTTCTTTACCATGCCCTGGGATAACCATGTTTGCTTCCGGATATCGGCTCAATACCTTGTGTATAGACGCTTGCCACTCATCAACTGAAGCATCCTCCAAGTTACCTAAATTTTTACTTGCCACACTTTTCACAAAGCATCCTGCGAATAAAGTTTTAGATTGTGGCAGCCACACGACAATATTGTCTCTCGAGTGCCCTGCACCTGGGTAATAGGTTTCAACGACACCAGACTTTATCGCTGCTGAGGCTTGCGGCAAATTATGTAACGCGATTGCGCTGTGTTTTTGGGCTAATAGATGATTAGTTTGGGCTGATGCATAGGTTGGGATCTGGTGTTTATTTAATACCGCTAGACCACCGCTTGCATCTTGATGATAATGCGTGACCACCGCCCCTTTGACATTGAGCTTGCGGTCCTCAGTCCATAATAGCAACGCTTCTGTGTCTTGCTCGGTCCAAGGTGTATCAACAATGTACGCGTCTTGACCGTCGACCACAATCAACCCTGAGCCTGACACTAACCCCCAGGGTTCGACGCGTAGCGAAGATTCATGTTTATAAACATGCTCTGCAATCGGCGTTACCACTAAAGTCGACACTTCCGTTGCAACTGTCACGCAGGACAACAAGAATAAGAAAGGAGCTAAAAACTTCATCTGAAGTTGTTCGTGTTAATTAAAAGTGACGAAAGACTATCAAGTTCAAGAATATAAAGTCCAGAAATAAAAATGCGCGGCAACCTAAAATCGCCACGCAAATGGTTGGAGAAGTGTAACTTAGCCTACCAGTGCAAGCAAAATACCAGCAGCAACCGCACTGCCTAATACACCCGCGACATTGGGGCCCATCGCATGCATCAGCAAGAAGTTATGTGGATTACTTTCAAGGCCGACCTTATTAACCACACGCGCAGCCATTGGCACTGCAGACACCCCAGCGGCACCAACCAGCGGATTAATGGGCGTATCGCTAAACTTATTCATAGTTTTAGCCATTAACACTCCTGTTGCTGTGCCAATTCCAAATGCCACGGCACCTAACGCTAAAATCCCCAACGTCTCAACCGTTAAGAATTGATCAGCTGCCAACTTTGAGCCCACCGCCAATCCGAGGAAAATGGTGGTGATATTAATCAATTCATTTTGTGCTGTTTTACTCAAACGATCTACTACGCCACACTCTTTCATCAAGTTACCCAAACAGAACATACCGACCAAAGGTGTTGCAGCAGGTAAAAACAATATCGTCAAACCTAGTACGGCCAGAGGAAATAAGATTTTTTCGGTTTTTGATACATGGCGCAGTTGTGGCATCGCAATCTGACGCTCCTCCTGCGTCGTGAGTGCTTTCATGATGGGTGGTTGAATAATTGGCACTAACGCCATATACGAATAGGCTGCCACCGCAATTGCCCCTAGTAACTCGGGTGCAAGCTTAGACGCGAGGAATATCGCAGTTGGTCCATCTGCACCGCCAATAATGGCAATTGCAGAGGCGTCTTGCAGAGTAAATTCAAAGCCCGGAATATAGTTCAGCAAAATAGCCCCAAACAAAGTGGCAAAGATCCCAAACTGCGCAGCGGCACCAAGCAACAGCATCTTGGGGTTGGCTATCAAGGCACTAAAGTCTGTCATCGCCCCCACTCCCATAAAGATCAGTAAGGGGAATACCCCGCTGTCTATACCAATGTAATACACGTAGTACAAAAGTCCGCCTGGATCGGCAAGCCCAGCAACAGGAATATTCGTGAGTATGGCACCAAAGCCAATCGGCACCAGCAGGAGCGGTTCAAAGTTTTTGGCGATCGCAAGATACAAAAGTCCGCAGCCTACAGCCATCATGCAAAGTGCTGGCACTGTGAAGTTGGCAAGCCCTGTTGCTTGCCATAAATTAAGTAACCCTTCCATCACGACACCCTTATGCTAAAGACATGATGGCATCGCCAGCACTGACGGAGTCGCCTTCAGAGACGAGTAGCTCCGCGACTTGGCCACTGTGTGTTGCACGCACCTCGGTTTCCATTTTCATGGCTTCCATGATGAGTACCACATCGCCCTCTTGTACTTCATCTCCTGCCCGCACCATAAGCTTAAAAATATTGCCGGCAAGTGGCGCATTCAAAGTTTCACTGGAGCTCACAGAGGTTGATTGCGGAATAAGCTCACTGTCTTTGACTTGTACTTCTTTGAGCTCACCACCCGGCGCAACCACTACATCGTATACTTTACCATCCACCTTTACGCTGTAACGCTCAGCAGCTGATGACTTGGCTTTAGCAGGCGTCGCTGCCGCTTTTTGTTCTTTACTTTCAACAAGCGTCGGTTTTGGCTCAAATGCATCTGGATTATTGCGATTTTTCAAGAATTTAAGACCAATCTGAGGGAATAATGCATAGGTAAGCACATCATCAATAACCTCATCTGCTAGGTTAATTTGCTCCTCTTTTGAAGTGGCGACTAACTCGCTTTGTAAACTATCCAACTCAGGTTCAATTAAGTCAGCAGGACGGCAAGTAATAGGCTCTGCGCCTTCAAGCACGCGTTGTTGCAAAGCTTGGTCGACTTGCGCTGGTGTCGCTCCATATTCGCCTTTCAGCACGCCAGCAGTTTCTTTGGTTATAGACTTGTATCGCTCACCAGTCAGTACGTTTAATACCGCTTGCGTCCCAACTATCTGTGAGGTTGGTGTTACGAGCGGCAGATAGCCAAGCTCTTTACGCACACTTGGAATTTCTTTTAGTACCGCGTCAAGCTTGTCACCTGCACCTTGCTCTCGAAGTTGATTTTCCATATTGGTTAACATGCCACCTGGCACTTGTGCAGATAGAATACGACCATCTACCCCTTTCAAGCTGCCTTCAAAAGCGGCATATTTCTTTCTCACTTCACGGAAATAAGCTGCAACTTCTTCAAGCTCAAGTAAGTCAAGCCCTGTATCACGTTCTGTGCCTTCCACAATCGCCGCAATAGTTTCTGTTGCGCTATGGCCATAGGTCATACTCATCGAAGAAATCGCCGTATCGAGCATATCGATACCCGCATCTATGGCTTTTTGATAAGTTGCGGTGCTGAGTCCTGTGGTTGCATGGCACTGCATTGCGATAGGAATCGAGACGGACGCTTTAAGCCCAGAGATTAATTTTTCGGCATCATAGGGTTTCAGTAACCCAGCCATGTCCTTGATACAAATAGAGTGACAGCCTAAGTCTTCAAGCTGCTTAGCTTGCGTGAGCCACATTTCCAGCGTATGAACTGGGCTTACGGTGTACGAAATCGTCCCCTGCGCATGCGCGCCCACTTTAATGGCCGCTTTAATGGCCGTTTCTAAGTTGCGCACATCGTTCATTGCGTCGAATATTCTAAATACATCTACCCCGTTATGGTGGGCACGTTCAACAAACTTTTCGACAACATCATCAGCATAATGACGATAGCCCAATAAATTTTGGCCACGCAGTAGCATTTGCTGTTTGGTTTTCGGCATCGCAGCTTTCAGTGCACGGATCCGCTCCCATGGATCTTCGCCTAAATAGCGAATACACGAGTCGAAGGTTGCTCCCCCCCATGATTCAACAGACCAATAGCCCATATTGTCGAGCTTCTCAGCGATGGGAAGCATAT
This sequence comes from Pseudoalteromonas sp. A757, assembly GCF_004103285.1. Taxonomy (NCBI): domain Bacteria; kingdom Pseudomonadati; phylum Pseudomonadota; class Gammaproteobacteria; order Alteromonadales; family Pseudoalteromonadaceae; genus Pseudoalteromonas; species Pseudoalteromonas sp. A757. The sequence goes on along the minus strand of NZ_QNQN01000054.1, from coordinate 19,692 downwards.
CTTCCAAACGCATTCTGGTGGCGAGTAATGACTGATGCGCATCGCGCAGCACTAATTCGGTTAGCTTTAACTGTGACATGCAAAACCCCTATTAATTGTTTTTTCTGTAGGCTGCAACGGCAGCACTAATGGCTGCAATATGTGCCTGCGGCACACCCTGTGACGATGTTGCTCTGGTTGTTTTTGATCTTGTGGTACTTGGCGCTACTTCTTTAAATTGAGCAGCAAAGTTGGCCAACAGCCGCATCGCAAAAATCAAAATGGACAGAAAAACAAAAACACCAACCATGCCGGTCAGCATGAGATTTCCTGCTTGCAGTAGCTGCGCTCCAATATCCATTTTTACCCCTTACTTGCTGTTTGGTTTTCCTATTCGATGTTAACGAACTGGTATAAACCTTCACTTTTTGTAGATATTTATTCACCTTATAACAAAAAATGTTCCAATGTAAAGCCCATTGTAAATTGGTATTACCAAAACACTTAACTTACAAATAATCAGTGAGTTAACTAGGAAAGTACTAATAAATATAGAAAATTAACGTAATAAATATGAAAAATATTCAAAATAGCGCCAACTAATACTGAGATTTTAATGAATATAGAATGGATTTATCATTACGCAAGGTAAATTGTAAATTGGACAGACCAAGACATAACGTTTACGTAAACGTCACCCTGTGTGGCGCGTATTTCGCTGGTCGTAGCAAAAGGGAGCTGCAAACAATTTATTCGCATTACAGCTTTTTCAATACAGATGGGTATAATAGGGGGAAATTTTTGCCAAAACGAACGTCTATGCCCTCCCTTGAACAAAATGAAAATTTATCTTTTCAAAGCCAATTTAAGTTAGATAAAGCCTACTATCGAGAGTGTTTTGAAGAATCTGAAGCTAATGGGCTTGCGGTTAAACCGAAATATGGTCTCCTTGTACTGCTAATTGCGTTGGGGCTGTTTGCAATTTACGGTTTGCAAGAGCATTACGTCGGAAACTTTCTTATTTTACTAGCTGTGGTTGAATGCGTTGCTTTCTATTATCGCAAAGCGTGGTGGGTGATAAGGCAAGCATATTCTCGCGCAGCTGGTAATACCGTTGAAGTTTCAATCACTAAAACTGGCATTAGTACCAAGGCAACACATGCCGAATTTTCTTACCCATTTGACGACTTAGATAAACTCGTCGAAACAGACAGAGGTTTTTTGGTGTTTCACCAAAATAAACCGAGCTATATCAGTAAATCTGGACTTAGCGAAGAAGCAATTACCTTTTTATCTGGGCAAAGCCAGAAATAAAAAACCCCGCAGCCGCGGGGTTTTTTTGCTAGTTAAATCATGTTAACTAGCATCGTAATTCAGTATTTGGTCAATTACATATTGCCTGGGCTAGATTTTTCAGCCTGAATTCGCATGTAAATTTCTTCACGGTGAACTGAAACATCTTTAGGCGCATTTACACCAATACGTACTTGGTTACCTTTAACACCTAGTACTGTTACAGTCACTTCATCACCAATCATCAGGGTTTCACCTACTCGACGAGTTAGTATTAGCATTCTCTTGCTCCTGTTATTCCAAAATTTAAAAGATTCCGCGTCAAATCCATTTTAAATAAAAGTTCCTAGAAAAGTAAGCAAAAACTTCTTTTACTCAGTACTTTCCAATCCGAATTTGGCATGTAAAGCCCGAACAGCTAGCTCTAAATATTTTTCTTCTACCAGTGCCGAGATTTTTATCTCTGATGTGGATACTAATAGAGTGTGAATATTTTCTTCGGCCAATGCCATAAAAAAGAGACCAGCAACACCTGAATGAGATTTCATCCCGATGCCAACCACTGAGATTTTTGCCACGTTAGCATTAACCTCTACGGTTGCGCCACCTAAATTTTGTGCATGTTGCGCTAAAACTTCTTCCGCCAGAATACAATCATTTGTGTGCACAGTAAAAGCATAGTCTATTTTTTTCTCACTGTGGTTCAAATGGTTAATCATATCGACTTCAATATTATGCTCACCAAGAAGCGAAAGTATATTGGCAAGATTACTAGGTTTTGCATCGACATTGTTAACTAGGATAAGTGCTTCGTCTTTGACACTCGCTACCCCAGAGACCACTTTAGTGTTTTTCATCTTACCTTCCTCATAGCTAATTAAGGTGCCGTTATCGGGAGAAAACGAAGAAAGTACGCGCAGTGGTACATTGTATCGACCGGCCGCTTCAACCGAGCGGATCTGCAAAACTTTAGCGCCAACACTTGCCAGCTCCAACATCTCAGGAAAAGTAATATGTGATAAACGCCTTGCATTTGGCTCTATTCGTGGATCGGTAGTGTACACACCGTCGACATCAGTATATATCTGACATTCGTCTGCTTGCAAAGCCCCTGCGATTTCAACTGCTGAGGTATCTGTACCACCACGCCCCAACGTGGTGATATTGCCTTCTTCATCGCGTCCTTGAAATCCGGCAATAATGGTTATTCGGTTATGCTCAAGCTCTTGCTTTAAGCGGGTCGTGTCTATTTCCGTGATCCGCGCTTTAGAGAACATGTTATCGGTTTTAATACCAACCTGATCGGCAAGTAAGCTCACGGCAGAATGCCCACGCTTAATGATGGCCATCGCCAATAACGCGATAGAAACTTGTTCGCCAGTGGTGATCAACACATCTAGCTCACGAGAACTTGGACGTGCATCAATTTGTTGGGCAAGGGAAATAAGACGGTTTGTCTCGCCTGACATTGCAGACAACACGACCACCACTTGGTGGCCTTGTTGTTGTGTTTTGATAACGTGTTCGGCAACAGCCTCAATACGCTCTACCGAACCCACCGAGGTGCCACCAAACTTTTGTACAATCAGCGCCACTTGCTGATTACTGCGTTACTTCATTTAACCAAGTTGGAACACTGTTTAGTGCTGCGTCTAGGTTTTCTGGTTGTGAGCCACCAGCTTGTGCCATATCAGGACGACCGCCACCTTTACCACCGACTTGAGAAGCCATGTGATTAACTAGCTCACCTGCTTTAACTTGACCTACTAAGTCTTTTGTTACGCCAGCGATTAGGCTTACTTTATCGCCATTCGCTACACCCAGCGCGATAACGCCTGAACCAATCTTGTTCTTCAGATCATCTACCATGCCACGCAGTGCTTTAGACTCGGTTCCTGCAACGTTTGCAACGAGTAATTTTATCCCATTCACTTCCGTTACAGAGTCAAGCAGCGTTGCACCCGCTGCACTTGCTAGTTTGTCGTTTAGCTGAGCAACTTGCTTTTCAAGGCCTTTTGACTTTTCAAGCAGCGCTGATACTTTTTCTAGCACAGATGAGGTATCACCCTTAACCAAAGCCGCGATTTCAGAAAGCACCTGTTCTTGCTCATTAACATAAGCGATAGCATCAGCACCTGTTACTGCTTCGATACGACGAACACCTGCTGCGATACCCCCTTCTGAGACAATTTTGAATAGGCCAATATCACCTGCGCGTTTCACGTGTGTACCACCACAAAGTTCAATTGAGTACTCTCCGATTGATACGACTCGAACTTCATCGTCATACTTCTCGCCAAATAGCGCCATCGCACCTTTGTCTTTAGCAGCATCGATATCCATCAACTCAGTTTGTAAAGCAAAGTTGCGGCGGATTTCTGCGTTCACTGCATCTTCTACTTGCTGCAATTGTGCTTTAGTGACGCCTTCAAAATGCGAGAAGTCGAAACGAAGACGATCTGGTAATACTAACGAGCCTTTTTGTGTTACGTGATCGCCCAGTAAATCGCGCAGTGCTTTGTGGACCAAGTGAGTTGCAGTATGGTTTTTCTTCACTCTCTCGCGACGCTCTGCGTCAATACGTGCATCGGCTTTATCGTTAACACCAATACGGCCAACCACATGGCCATGGTGTGCAAATGCATTACCTAGCTTTTGCGTGTCAGTAACTACAAACTCGCCGTTAGCTACTTTTAGTACACCCGTATCACCAACTTGGCCACCTGACTCAGCATAGAAAGGCGTGCGGTCAAGGATAACCACACCTTGTTCACCATCTTCTAACGTATTGGTGTGTTGGCCTTCTTTAAAGATTTCAACCACAGTGCCGGTATAGTGCTCAGCGTCATAGCCTTTAAAGTCAGTGTTTTTATCAGACTTCAAGCGCTCGTTGTAATCTGCACCGAACTTGCCAGCCGCTTGCGCTTTTTTACGCTGCTCTTCCATACATGCTTGGAAGCCGCGCTCGTCTATCGTCATAAAACGCTCACGCGCCACATCCGCAGTTAAGTCCGCAGGGAAACCATAAGTATCGTAGAGTTTGAACACCAGATCGCCTGGAATAACGTCGCCTTCAATACCTGCAAGGCTGTCTTCTAGGATAGTCAAACCGCGGTCTAGAGTTTTACCAAACTGATCTTCTTCAATGCGTAATACTTTTTCGATAATCGCTTGTTGCTTCACTAGTTCAGGGTAAGCTTCACCCATTTGCTCAGCGAGTGCGGCAACTAGTTTATAGAAGAAGGCCCCTTTTGCACCGAGTTTATTACCGTGACGAACTGCACGACGAATAATACGGCGCAGCACGTAACCACGGCCTTCATTCGATGGCATAACGCCGTCAGCAATAAGGAACGCACACGAACGAATGTGGTCAGCAACCACACGTAATGATTTATCTTCTAAATCTTGTGCATCTGTTACTTTTGCAGCAGCTTTTATCAGCGCTTGGAACAAGTCAATCTCATAGTTTGAGTGCACACCCTGCATAATTGCAGAGATACGCTCAAGGCCCATTCCGGTATCGACCGACTGCATTGGCAGCGGTTCCATGGTGCCGTCAGCATGACGGTTGTACTGCATGAATACTAAGTTCCAGATCTCAATGAAGCGATCACCGTCCTCTTCTGGTGAGCCAGGAGGTCCACCCCAAATGTGCTCACCGTGGTCATAAAAGATTTCAGAGCAAGGACCGCAAGGACCCGTGTCGCCCATTGACCAAAAGTTATCCGCCGTCGCAATACGGATGATCCTGTCTTCTGGAACACCAACTTGTTTTGACCAAATATCAAATGCTTCATCATCTTCATGATAAATGGTGACCAATAGCTTTTCTTTTGGCAGCTTAATTACATCCGTGAGGAAACCCCAAGCAAACTTAATTGCGTCGGTTTTAAAATAATCACCAAAGCTAAAGTTACCTAGCATTTCGAAGAAAGTGTGGTGTCTTGCGGTATAACCTACGTTTTCAAGGTCATTATGTTTACCACCCGCACGAACACAGCGCTGTGAACTAGTTGCTCGCGTATAAGGGCGCTTTTCCGCTCCCAAGAAAGCATCTTTAAACTGCACCATTCCAGCATTGGTGAACAGTAAGGTGGCATCATTACCCGGAATTAACGAGCTTGAAGGCACCACTTGGTGCTGTTGTTTAGCAAAGAAATCTAAAAAGCTTTGCCTGATTTGTGCGGTAGTCATATGCTGCATGTGATCATTCACCCTTTATTTCTTCTTGCTCTGCTGCTGTCATTGCAGCTTCAATTGCAAAATCTATTTCATCAAAACTAAAGCCACGATAACTCATGTAACGCACGCGCTTAGTTTTTTCTTTATATTCTATCGGTTGTGCGCAAATACCGTACTTTTTTTTCATAGGTTTTTGCGGCTTGCATGTACCAATCAATTTCGCGCTCAGCAATTAGTGTATGCAGAACCTCTCGGCTCACCCCCTTTTGCCCTGCATCCATTAATACACGCTTTTCTCCAAGTCCTTTTGCAATCTGGCGGTTTAGAAAGCTCTCTGCATAGCGGTCGTCATTAACGTAATCGAGCGATTTTAGCCAAGACACCAATTGCTCTGCGACTGCCGCTGTAGCCCCTTTCTGCAGTAGTTTTTGCGTCAATCCTGACTCAGAGTACTCTTGTCTCGACAATAACCAAACCGCATAGTTTTTTAGCTTTTTAATTTCTTGTTCGTCCATCAGGCGTCAAAGCGTCCTGAGTCAGACTGAGAGATGTCAGCGTTCTCATCATTTTCTTTCTTTTCAACGACGATTGGCATAAACATCGCCTGAAAAGAAACAAAAAAACCTATCATCGCGACCGGCATGATTATAATTGCAGGGATCATAGACAGCGGTATAGACGCGACGATAAGTGCGGCGACGACTAAGCCGTAAATACTCAGCGCAGCCATATTATGATAAAAAGCGGCAAGCGAGCACTTCATCGCGTGAAAAATACGTTTCTCACCCTGGAAAAAGACCTGCGGCACGACAAAAGCAAAGGCCATCATAATGACCGATTGTGCAATCACAAATACTGCAACTTCGGCAAAACTAATATTGCTCGCGATGAGTCCGATAAGTTCATTCGGATCCGTGTTTGGGCCAACACTCTCGAGCGCAGTCGCTACATCACTGAATAGCACACCGGCAACCATAGTCAGCAACAGTGCACCTGCCATTTGATATATACCAACGCGGAACAAATTTAATCGCCGCCCTTTTGCTGCAAAAGGCTCAAAGATATCAGCCAATTTTATGGGTTTATCGATCTGTTTATTGATGACAGCAAGATAGAAACCAGCGCTTAAGAAAGGACCAGACAATGCAGCGATAATATGAAAAATAGGTGCGAACAGAGGCAATAAACTTACTACTGCCATGAAAATATACATCAGCATGAAAGTCATAGGCTGGGTTTTGAAAATTGCCCACCCGGCTTTTAGCCACTGCACGCCCATGCTTGCTTTGAATGTTCTAATTGGTGTCGACATAGTCCACTTAATTTAAGCTATAACGCCTTCGATTATACTGATTACCACGTCGGGTGAAAAGCCATGAAAGGCGTATTTATCAGCGCTTTTTCGCATATTTTAGGTAAATACTGACAGTTAACGTAACCTATTTAAACATCTTGAGTTTGAGGAGTTAAAAATGAAAATTAAGTGTTTGGTGCTTCAAGCCAACCGGAGCAGTTATCTAGTTGGCTTGTAATAATGGTTCTATGCGATTGGGCTAATCAGCTTTTGATATCTTTTTGATATCGAGCATGTGGGCACCATGTTGAATCTTAGTTTTTAGATATTGTTCATTACCAGAAACCCCTGCTTTAACATGCGCCTGAGTGCCAACCACTTCATCGACGATAATACCTGCATTTCTCAACGCCTTTAGCTTTCTAGGATTATTCGTCATTAACTTAACGTGGTTTAATCCGAGCGCCTGAAGCATCAACACGGCATCTGAGAAATCTCTTAAGTCATCTTCAAAGCCGAGGTGGTTGTTTGCCTCGTAGGTGTTCATCCCTTGTGATTGCAATACATAAGCATCGATTTTATTGTATAAACCAATGCCACGACCTTCTTGGCGCAAGTATAGTAATATGCCGCCCTGTTTATGCATCGTCTCGATGCACTCATTTAATTGTTCGCCACAATCACAACGAGAAGAATGAAAGACATCGCCAGTCAAGCACTCAGAGTGCATACGGATTAGGGGAATTTGCTGCTGACTGTCTGCGCCATTAAATACTAGCGCAACGTGTTCTTGACCATCTTTTAGCCCAGAAAATGAAACTATTTCTGCAGGGATGTTACTGTGCTGCCCTACTTTCAGCCCGACTCTCGCTCTTACTTCTGCCACGTCTCAATCTTGCCTAATGTGATAATATAACAATATGTTACCATAAATGGGATATGGTGTCTCTTGCATCATTATACAAGGGCGAGACGAACATCGCATTGGTAAATGTCAAAATTCGAACTAGGCTGTATAAAAAGGAAAGCGAAAACGTATATATCTCATGCGCTCTGTTTTTATCTGCCTACTATTATTTTCAACCACGTTTAGCTACAGCTCTGACATTGATTTCAGCGGCTTCGCTACGCTCAAAGCGGTTAAAACAGATTCACACACAGCCAAAATTAGAGAGACCATCTCTCAACCAAGTGGTGTCACCAAAGATGAGCTCGACTTTTCATTTTCTTCTTTGGGTCTACAGGCCGAGTGGCATGCAAATGATAATGTAGAGCTTGTTGGCCAATTGCTTTTAAAAGAGCAGCGTGATGATCGAGTTAACAATGCAATCAAACTAGCTTTTCTACGCTACAACCTAAATTCAAACTGGCAATTTCGCGCAGGACGCACCGGGTTAGACCTATTTTTAATGACTGAATATCGTGATATTGGCTATTCAATGGATATGGAGCATCCGCCTGTCGAGTTTTATTCTATTATTCCTCATCAAAACTTGGACGGTGTTGACTTGCAATATCGCGCACCACTTCATCAAGGCATAGCCAGCATCAAAACATACTGGGGGCGTTCCAAATCTCCTATATATAGTGATAATGATTTTTTTTGGAATGTAGAGCTCAAGTCTATCTTAGGCGTGGCGATACAATACGAAACGTTAAACTGGCTGTTTAGAGCCAACTACACAACGACAAAGTCAGCAAATGAACACCAGCAGCAACGGCAATTACGTGACGCTTTGTCACAAGTTCCGTTACAAGTTTGGCCAACAAGAAATGAGCTGATCGAATCATTGAATATCCTCGATAAACGCTTTACTTATAGTGCGTTCAGCATGAGATACGATGACTCGAAGTGGTTGGTACAAAGTGAAATATCTTTGACGGATTCAAATTCCAGCGTACTTAATCGCTTAAAAGCAGGTTATATCACATTGGGTAAGCGCTTCGATTTAGACACCTTGTCTTTCACTTACTCACTTGCTAAATCCGACAACGAAGAGAGAGTTGAGCCAGGTCCACTTGTTCCATTACCCGAGTTAATGCAAATTTATGAAGCCGCCTCCATGCATTCTGGCTTTTATCAGCTGGATCAGTATAGCACCTCGGTTACTTGGAGACGTGAGCTAAGCCCGACATTAGCTTTAAAGCTCAACTGGAAACATACATCAGCCGATCACTTGCCAAGCGCTTTCTATCTTCATCACATTGACCAGTTTGATGATCCCGACCTCTCGTTCAACACCTTTACGCTTAGCTTTAATTGGGTGTTCTGATGGGTAAGTTACTTTCTATTGTTTTCGTCCTAATTTCTTATCCATTCTCGGCAACTGCTGATATTGCGGTCATTGTTAACAAAGACAACCCTGTTGACTCTATATCTCAGCGTCAGCTCATCGACATGTACATGGGAAAATACGTTGCCTTTCCCAACGGCGATATGGCTGTGACCTATGACTACGAAAAATCTCACCCTTTAAGAGGCCCTTTTTTTCTGGCACTGACAGGACGCAATGAGAGCCAAATCAACGCCTATTGGTCGAGAATAAAGTTCAGCGGTAAAGTTTCTCCCCCACAGTCATTTTCCTCACCGTCAGCTATACTTGAAAATGTTAGAAATATTCCAAATGCAATCGGCTATGTTCCAGCAGACTTTGTAACAGGTGATGTGAAGGTAATCTATCAAATCAATGACTAAGTATGGGTTGATCGTGCGACTGGCACTCGTGCTTGTTGTCTCGACTTTTATTTTTTCGATGCTTTACGCTAAGTTATATCACGACCATATTTTTGACCGTGAGCTTCGGCGCTCTACTACTATTATCGGGCAAATTGGCCAAACTGTTTCATCCTCCTCTTCTATCGCGACTTATCTCAATGATAAAGATCTTGCTGTAGAGGTTATTAATGGCCTAGTCAGTAATGACGTTATTTCTTCGGCTGCAATTAAGAGTGAAGCAAAATGGCTTGCTCAGAGTGTAGGGTTTAAGCCACAAGATGCCACTATTATTAAACTTAATCATCCATTTTTATTGAGCGAAGTTGTTGGTGAGATCTATATACAACCAAACTCCGTTTTTATCGAACAAAATGCTAGAGAAATCGCACGTTCAAGCGTTCAAACCTTACTGGTCGTAATCATCCCTATCTTGATCATCTTCACTGTTGTAACACATTTCATAGTGACAAAACCCCTAAGCAACTTGAGCAGTCAGATAGCGACAGTTATTCCTGGAACACCTTTGAATTTAGTCGTGCCAAGAGGACACAGATCGAGTGAAATCGGCGACATTGCGAGTAATGCCAATCAACTTATTGCCAAAACCGCTTCTATGTTTGAGCAAGAACGGCAACTAAGAGCTGATATTGAAGTGCTAGAGAAGCGCTTTCGGCTCATGTTTGAAAGATCTTCCTCTCCCACTTTATTGGTAAAAGATAAAGGCGAAGTCATCTTAGCTAACGATGCAGCCTGTGATTTACTGGCTGGCATGGCTATTGACCTTGATGAATATTTCCCAGAAAGCTTTGGTCAGTACTGCACGACTCCAGATATTCTTTATACTTTCACTGAGCATACACTGGAGTTAAACCAACCAACCCAGTCAGAGTTTGAATTCATTAATCCGTTAACCGAACAACCTGTATGGTTGAGCATTATCATGTTGAGAGTCGAAAGCGGTGGGCATTTCTACTTACAAATCTTATTGTCAGACATCACCCTACGAAAAACTGTGTTTCATGAGCTCAATAGAAAAGCAAGTCGCGATAAACTTACTGGCCTTTATAATCGTCATGGTACTGAAATAAAAATCAACGAGTGGTTAGATAACGAAGCTCCCTTTAGCCTCTTTATTATTGATTTGGATGAATTTAAGCCAATCAATGACATTTATGGCCACAACGCTGGTGACGCGATGCTAAAACATATCGCTTTACAGATTAGCGCTCAGGTTAGAGAACAAGATGTGGTTTGCCGCTGGGGGGGAGATGAATTCTTGATTGCCTTGCACTGCGCCAAAAATGAAAAATTGCAGCGTATCGCTGAAAGTCTGCTAGCGGCGATAAACACTGAAATGATTTGGCAAACGCCCGAAGGGAAATCACAACCACTACGAGTTGGTGCGAGCATAGGTATCGCAACTTACCCAAGGGACGCGGTTGAATTAAGTCAATTAATTGAATGTGCTGATGTCGCTATGTATACAGTCAAAAAAGACAAGAAAAATGCCTTTCAATTCTACTCGTTAAGCGCTTAGAGACTATAGCTCGCGTTAGTGTGTACTGATGAACAACACAGCCCACCAGCACACATAATTTACTTGTATTTACTGAAAGTGGCTTATCTGCTGCATTGCCTCTTGAATATACTCAAAATTTGGCTCTTGTTCAGATGGCTTGTTCGCTGGGTCGAGCAACTCATAGGTTCCCATGGGTGAAACTTCAATAATTTGCTGCTTACTCACAACCGCATATTTATTATAGCTGCTAAGTAGTAACCAATTTCTCTGTTTAACCGGTCCAGTTAAGTTATAACCCGCGCTATAATCTTTAGGCGTACTTTTGACCCCCAAGTACTCGTTCATCAACGTCGGTACCACGTCTAAATGACTGGTCACCACATCTGAGGCTTGCCAATGCTGCCACTTTTCGCTTTTTGGCCCAACCACAACAAATGGCACTTTTATCTGTGGTTCCGTAAAATTACTATTGTGTCCCCAGTAATTAAGCTTGTTGTCATTAAGCTCTTCACCGTGATCAGAAGTAATGATCACAAGTGTATTTTCTATATCGAGTTGCTCTAATACCGATGCAGCGAGACTGTCTACAAAGTGTGTACTGGTCAGATAACGATTTAAAATTGGTTCTCTATCATAATTGTTGTCCAACAACATATGATTAATGGGGCCGTGCATTGGCTCAAACCCAGCATGGTAACCCTCAGGAACTGCATAGCCATGGATTGCGTCATAGAAAATAAAGCTAAATGAAGGCTTATTTGGATCTCGCTTTGTGTACCAAGAAGACCAGTTTTTTGTGACCTGCTTATCTCGTGCTAATACGTCATCGCCTTTTGTATGCGTTTTTAGTCCCTCAATGCGAGCAAACACGGTTTCATTAAACTCTGGGCGAACCAGTTGTGCAGACGAAAATATCCCAAATTGATAACCCAAATCGCGCATTCTATCCATCAATAATGGCGTAACTCGATTATTGTAAATATCCTGCCAAGCAGTGCCTGGCAAACCATAAAACAGTCCAGAGATCCCCGTTCGTGTAGAATTACCTGTGGAGAAATGTTGATTGAAGACCACTCCCTGCTGTGAGAACCGCCAAATATTCGGAGTAACTTGTGCCGTGAAAGCATCATAACGCCAAGAATCTAGTACCACAAAAACAATATCGAGAGGCTTTTCAACTGGCTCTACTTCAATAGGTTGTAACGGATAGTTAAATTGTCCTTGTGTTAAAGACATAGACTTTTGCTGTGCCAGTGCCTCCTCGTCAACAAGACCGTATTTACGCATGAAGGAGTTTGCTGTAGCTGGTTTAAAAAATGGTAAGTATTTACTGAACCCCGTAATCGGTTGATATACCGTCGCACTCGCCCAAGCATGCATTGTGTTACTCGCCAACAGCGCTATAACGGTCACACTGGTAAACTTTCGACCAAACCGCAACTTCATCACGGTTCGGGGTTTACTCAGCCACGTTGCAAGATAAAACTGGAAAACAAATATCACAATAAAAATAACGATCGCTTGAGCCCACGCTATTGGAGAAAATTCTATAACTTGCCCGGCAAGCAACATATCAACAATAACACCATTAATATGAAATTTGTAAAGCTCAAAGCACAAGCTATTCGCAATAAGCGCTACAAAAAACAATGCATAGAATAAAGCAAAGCAAAAAAACCTTACTTTATTTGACCGTAACAATATTATCGGCATAGCCACAATACTCACTAAAGCCGTGAGCAAAGCCATGTGGCTCCATGTCGATATAGAAGCATAGAATAGCGTCAATCCGTGATAATCGACAGGGTTTGTATTTACGACATTTATGGTAATTAAGATTGAGAAAAGAGAATTGATAAGAACCAACCAGCCAAACTGGTGTAAACGATGACGTAATAGCACAACCAACCCGTTCCTTTAATAGAAAAAATTGGCTTGCTATATTACCGACATGAAACAAAAGTGTCACATTAAAAATTGTGAAAATTTATAAACTTAATCTAACTCACTCGGTTAGTATTTTTGTAAAAGCACTTCGTGGTAATTTTCTGCTTTTATTTCAACCTGATACTTGGACGCAAGCGCATCTAGCTCCGCTTGCCACACCGCTAAGTCATCCATTGTTATGGTGTTGTCATCCAGTTGCCACAGTTGACGAGACCCTGCATAGCTATACTGTATTGCCGTCATCGCGTCCACATCACCTTGCTGTGCAGCCTGCTTTAACTTCGACATTTTACGGGTAATTTTGTTCAGTGACTGCTTTAAGTCCCACACATAACTGACCTCGGTCATAAAAGGGTGCGCTTTATACTTTTTAAGCACAAGTCCAATGACGATGCAGGTCGCTGCCACACCAGTTAAATTCCAATGAAAGTGACTGCCATCGGCGTCAGGAAATAGCTGGATCAATAACTGAGCAATACCTAAACTGCCGATAGTCAAAGCCACAACACAGGCAATAATTACTTGATTTAAATGTTTGCGATAACGCGCTTTATTGATCTCAACTAACTTCATAACTACCTATGATGATCACGAAAAATAAAATATGTGTTCTGCTTTTCATGCATTGTAATCCATAGCCTGCAACCGAACCAAGATACATATCAAAAAAATCTAAAAACTTTCACCCTGTTTCATTTACCCAAACGTTCTATATATGAAATATCATGCTGGGGATGAAATCATGACAACATTAACGACATTTAAACAACCGAATTCAACGATTCTAAAACTTGCGTTTTCATTTGCTGGCGCAATTGTGATTACTTTTGCTACTTTCAGTTTTATGCAAAATTTGGTTTCTCAAGAGTTAACACGTCCAATTGTAGATATAGAGGTATTTGACCTTACGATAGCAACAGACAAAGAGGACTCTCCAGTAGCGGAGAAAAACACAAGACCTGAACCACCCAAGCCCATGGTTGCGCCTGTTAGACCAGTTGAAAATATTGTTGATACAGGAAATAACCTACAAATTAGTAATGAAGCACCTGATATCAATTTAGGTAAATTCACTAATACTATGACACTAAAACTTAACACTGATGGGCAAGCGACTCCACTTGTTAGAAGCAACCCTAACTACCCACCAGCAGCCGCAAGAGACGGAGTGGAAGGCTGGGTTGAAATGGAGTTTACCATTTCTCCACAAGGTGAAGTATTTGATGTTAGAGTAACAAATGCAGAACCCAAAAGAGTATTTAACCAGGCCGCTATAAGAGCACTGAGAAAATGGAAATACAGACCGCTCATCGTTGACGGAAAGCCACAATCACAATACGCTCAACGTGTTGTGTTGGAATTTACATTACAACAATAAATAACAGTAGATAAGTATCCAACCAATTTGAGAGGTTAACTCCAAAGTAAATCACTGAACAACACAAATTGGTATAACGACGTGGAATTGCCTATGCTGAGTAGCCTGAAAATGTGGCGCATTCGCGCCACCAGCAATATAGAAGATCCGCTCTATGAGTATGCTACGACGGGTAAAGTGAAGTACCTAGAGCAAGTCATTGAGCGCTATCAAAGTGATTTATTTCACTTTCTAAGAACACAAACACAGACAGCATCGGCAGAAGATATATGCCAGAAAACATGGCTTAAAGTCATCGAAAAGAAGAGCTCTTATCGACAACAGGGTCACCCCAAAGCTTACCTGTTTCAAATTGCACGTAACTTGTTAATCGACTCTATTAGAGCATCAGATAAACTCTCGGAGCTTACTAACAGTAAAGTAGGCACCATTAGCACCGACGCGCTCACTAAGACCTCTGAACAGTCGTGGCTATACCAGCAAATAGCTGCGCTTCCTTTATTACAAAAAGAAGCGCTAAGCCTACAGTTAGAAGGGTTCAGCTTAGCTGAGATAGCCCAAATTGTCGGGGCCACACAAGAAACTGTGAAAACTCGAATTAGATACGCAAAAGAGACTATTAAGTCTCAGGTGAGTGAAGAGCATGAGTAATTTAGATGAATTTGACGTAAAACTGAAAGAGGCTTATCAAGCTAATAAACAGAACAAACCGCTAACACTGGCAGCTCGCGTCAAGGTACGGGTGGTGAGCTTTATCCATCACTATCTCAGTCGCGTAGAAACATGGCAGTGGAGCGCAGTTACTTGTTCACTCGCCTTACTTTTCACCTTGTGGTACCAGAATCAAGATTTTAATTTTAATAAAGAATACAATTCAAGTGCACATTTAGTGAGTTATGGCAACTTTCAGCACATCGAAACGCATGAGCTAACACAAGGCCAATATCTAGCTCGGATAGATGAACAAAAGAAAGTATTAGATGCCCAATTTGAAGTCGCAAAGCAGCGAGTTCAAGAGCAACGTTACGGTAGATTGATTGCGATTAACGACAACGCTTGGTTGATTGAGGAATGTAATACTCGTACTCTAATCGAGTTAAAAGAGAGTTTACTCAGTGCTATGCCACAATCAAAAACCAGTGTTATCAATTTTAATACACCCGTTATGCTCGCATTGTCGACCGCCGAAAAAGGTCAAATAATTGCAATTGAGAGTATGGGGCAACACCAAGTTTTGGCTTGCCCCTAAAAGGCGCTCTTAAATCATAATAAGGCTGGCAATAAAGAAGCAGATAATAGCTAATACGCCCCCCACCAGTGCATAGGGTAGTTGGGTTTTAACATGAGTTAATAAATCACATCCTGATGCCAGTGCCGATACTGCGCTGGTATCAGAGATAGGCGAGCAGTGGTCGCCAAATATACCGCCACTTAAGATAGCTCCAAGTACGAGTGACGGCGGTAAGCCAAGCGCTTGAATAAGTGGCACACCAATCGGTATTAATATGGCAAAGGTGCCCCACGACGTACCGGTTGTAAATGACATGATTGCACCAGTAATAAAGAGCACTGGCACTATCAAGTAAATAGGCAGATAGTCACCAACTAAAGACGCGACAAAAGTCCCGGTTCCCAACTCTTTTAGACTTGCACCTAAGGTCAAAGAGAGCAACACAATGCTTACCAGTGGTAGCAGCTCCCCCATCCCCTTAAATCCAACATCCATTAGTTCGTGATGACTAAACCTCTTGCCAGTCAAAAGCAGCAGGTACGCAACCGTTGAAGCTAAAATTGTGGCATAAAGTACTGACTTAGAGCCGCTACCATTTGCCAATACACCATCGCCTGTCCAAAACATAAACCCAATCATACTCACAATCAGCGTCAATAAAGGGATCAGCATATAACGCGACTTGGTGGCGCTCGGCCCACTACTTAATTCACCCGTATGGTGCTTTAACTCTTGCTCTTCACTCTTCATCGGTCCATGGACCTTATCAAAGATAATCGTATAGAGAACAATTAACAGCGCGATAATTGCGTAAAAATTAAACGCGACACTCCCCCATAAAATGCTCACTGCTGATTGCTCAAGTTCATAGTTGCTCAGCAGTCCGAGAATATAAGCGCCCCAGCCATTAAGTAAAATCAAAATACATACAGGAGCGCTAGTACTATCGATAATGTAAGCCAAACGAGCTCGGCTCATTTTTAACTTATCAAATAGTCCTCTAGCAACAATTCCTGAGGTTAGCACGCTCATATTTGATTCGATGAACACCGCCGTGCCTGTAAACATAGTCAATAAGCCAACCTGACGTTTACTCTTAGCAACACCTCGATTAAGCAACATATTCACCGTTGCTGCAACACCGCCTGACTCTCGTATGTAGGCGAGCAATGCACCGATCACTATGCTAAAAATCAAGATCCGACTGTTACCTGCCGATGTTGCAACCTCGATAATACGTTCAATACTGCCCACAAATGTGCCTGCAACTAACGACTGCTGGCCATGTAAAGCTAACAAAAATTCGGAAGAAACTAGCGCTAAAATCAATGCGATAATTACTTCTTTACGCCAAAACACGACTGCAATTGCAATCAAAGGTGGCAAAATCGAGTACCAAGCCATATAGTTTAGTCTATAAATTCAAAACACTTAGCTTAAGTTAAGCGGTTTAAAACACCAAGTCTTTGCGACTAAATTAAATTTAAGTCAACATTTAACCCCAATACTGGTACAATGAGTGTGTTTTGTGCAATGATATTCCTTTTTGGTCTATCGTAACGTTCCAATTGAACCTATAATATGGACAGATTAAATTAGTTCGGATTGAGTATCGTATGTCTACATTTGTCAAAATAAAAGCACTTCGTCCATCACTATCTAATAGTGAGGCAAAGCTTGCTGACTTTACCTTGAACTCGGGCGATAAAATCCGTGCGCTTTCCTCTGTTGAACTGGCACGCGAAGCAGGTGTCAGCCAATCTAGCGTCGTAAAATTTGCCCAAAAGTTGGGTTATAAAGGATTTCCAGCTTTTAAACTTGCCGTTGTTGATGCGCTCAATGAGCAAACAGACAATAGCGCCCCAATTGATGAGTTAATTTCCAGCAATGATTCTATCGAATTGATCGCAGATAAATTACAACTAAAACAGCAAAATGTTATTTCCGAAACTCGAAAATTGAACTCAGCAAAACAGTTCGAAAACGCAATTCAGTTAGTGAAAAATGCACGAAAAGTCATCGTATGTGCACTTGGTAGCACTTTCACGATGGCACAGGATTTAACTTGGAAACTCCAAAAGCTTGGTATACCTGCGATTGCTCAAGTTGATGAAATCAGCGCCTCTAGCTTTATTGCAACAATGGGGAAAGACGATCTTTTAATTGTGATCAGCAATACAGGAACCAGCAAGAGCTTGCTAACCTTGACTAATCAAGCATTGGATAATGGCTGTAAATGTCTCGCCATTTCACGTTACGGTAGCCACTCACTCGCAGAAATGGCGGATGCGATACTATATTGCATTAATGAAGGGGAACCACTTAAACATTCAGGTATGCTGTCTCGTACTTCTCAGGCCTACCTTATTGATGTTTTATTCACGGCACTTACGCAATCTAACCTACATTGGCAAAAACGTGTGGATAAGGCCAATGAAAACATGCAAATATTGCGTAGCGAGTAAGGCGTAAACCTCTAACGGCAGACTTTCACTGCCGTTTACCTCTAGCAAAGACCCAATACTACCTCGGATATAATAAATACTTTTTCCGCTGCTTTAAAAAACCTTGTACATCCTGCTGCCACAGTTTTCTCAATTCTAATGCTGATTGGCCAGACTCAATGGCTTTGCGGATTTTGTCCGTGCCAGCAAGCTTATCGAGAAAATCGGGGGACTGAAAAAACGCTTTATTCTCGTGCTTGAACTGCGCGTATGCAGCAACAAACCAAGTTAGATCAAAACCTCGTACATTGCTGTTTCTTAAATCCTGACCAAACGCAGTCACACCGTTTAATTTAGGATTAGAAGCCGCGCCTAGCACTGGTCGAGGAGTGAACTGAAACTCCCCCAATTTAGGATCTGGGTAGCCAAAAACTTGAAATGGAAAATTCGTTCCACGACCAACAGAAATAGGTGTCGCTTCAAAAAAGCACAATGATGGATACAAGTAGATTGCTTGTTGGTTTGGTAGGTTAGGACTTGGCGGGATCGGCAATCTATATTCAGTGCTGCCACTATAGTTTCGCATTGGAAACACTCGTAACTGTGGCGCTTTAAGCGAGGTTAACCACCCCTCTCCTTTAATCATAGTTGCCAGTTCGCCAACGGTCATGCCATGCAATACAGGAATGGGATGCATACCAACAAAAGATTGAAATGGTTTTTCTAATAATGGGCCATCAACATACGCAATATTTGGATTTGGCCTATCAAAAACCCAAAATTCAATATTTGCATCGGCTGCAGCTTCCATCGCGAGGTGCATAGTGCTGATGTATGTATAAAAGCGCAACCCCACATCTTGAATATCAAAAATAAGCACATCGATATCTTTGAGCTGCTCAGGCCTTGGCTTTTTATTACTGCCATAAAGCGAAATGATTGGTAGCCCAGTTTTCACATCCTTTGCATCATCGACTTTAGCACCCGCATCATAATTACCACGAAAACCGTGTTCCGGTGCAAAGACCTTTTTAACATCCACTTCTTTATTAAGTAAGTAATCAACTAGATGCTGGTCGTCAACGCGGGATGTTTGGTTTACGATTAATCCGACGCGCTTACCTTTTAACACAGGTAAATACTCATCTGCGCGCTCAGCACCTAATGTAAGCGCTTCAACAGTTAAAGGAACACAACAAAAAACAAGCAGTAAACAAATTCTGAGTGATTGAAACATATAACGCTTTCTCTAAATAAATACGCGATTAGGGTATCAGTCAGAAAAAAAATGAAAAGTGTTTCGGGAGTTTAATCATGCAGTAGTGAATCTCTGAGCGCCGTCGTATTCAACTTTTGTAAAAAATCGCAGGGTAAACCTGCTCCTACACGATACATTTAAGCACAAAAAAACCGACTTTCGTCGGCTTGTTTATCTCTTTATTTCACCACTTGAGGAAAAGTGGCGGACGCAGGACGTGTGTTATGGAGAGTGAACCTCCGAGCGCCGTCATATTCAACTTTTGTAAAAGATCGCAGGGTAAACCTGCTCCTACACGAGATATTTGGGCACAAAAAAACCGACTTTCGTCGGCTTGTTTAACTCTTTATTTCACCACTTGAGGAAAAGTGGCGGACGCAGGAGGATTCGAACCTCCGACCGCCTGGTTCGTAGCCAGGTACTCTATCCAGCTGAGCTATGCGTCCGT